>CAVAZS010000064.1:0-13102 GCA_963593385.1 Lachnospiraceae bacterium
ACATAATCATGTTTCTTATATTCACCTGGTCTTTCACCATTTGTAATATATCTTCTTTCGTCATACGTACCTTTAGTAAGTTTCTTGTGAATTGTCTTAAGTAGTTCTGCAGATATAGGTTCTTTAGAAACTATCTTGTCTAATAAATATTCATAGCATACCTTTTGATTTCTAATTTCGTATAAAGTTTTTAAATCTCCTGTATAATTTACAACTTTTCCATTTATAAATATTTCTCTTGTATCATGATATGTAATATCCTTATTTTCTATTACACCAGAATTATATGCAAATAAAACACTAAAATGATTTAATTCGTTTTTTAATTCATCCATTGAACCTATATTTTTATTTTTCCAATTCTCTATCACTTCTGTGTATTTATATTTAGGCATTTCCATACATATAACTCCTATAATGTTTATATTTTATCATCACTAGACGGAATATTTTTTATCTTTCACTCTATTTTCCAGAAAGTTAAGACTATAATAACTTTCCATAATGACGTATATATAATTTTTTCATCATTGTTGCAAGTATCATGTAAAGTAAAATGCATGGTACTAAGAAAGCAAAATAACAAATAGGTAAACTAGTAAATCCTAATGTTGTTCCTAGTGGTGTAAATGGAATAATTGTTAATAAAATACTACCTATTAAAGTTAACAAAGTAACAGATGTTGCAGCATGGCTTTCTATAAACGGTAGTTTTGTTGTACGAATCATATGAATGATTAAGGTTTGTGTCCACATAGATTCTACAAACCAACCTGCTTGAAACATACCGATGTATTTTGCTTGAATCATTACAAGTGCTGTACCACTATAGTGCATAGCTAAATTGCTAAATACAACTCCATTAGAAACTAACCTTGGACAAATAACAAAATACATAAAGATAAAAGTAAGAATATCAAAAACAGAGCTAATTGGACCCATCCATATCATGAAACTTCCAATACTAGAAGCATCCCATGTACGTGGTTTTGCAATAAATTCTTCATCAACATTATCCCAAGGAATTGCTGTACAACTTAAGTCATAAATCATATTTAATAAAATAAGTTGAATACTCTTCATTGGTAAAAATGGCAATAAAGTAGATGCGATTAAAACAGAAAACATATTACCAAAGTTAGAAGAAGCAGTCATTTTGATATATTTAATCATATTTGCATATGTCTTACGGCCTTCAACAATACCCTGTTCTAAAACCATTAAATCTTTTTCCAGCAAGATAATATCTGCGGATTCTTTTGCTACATCGACTGCAGTATCTACAGAAATTCCTATATCACTTACTTTCATCGCAGCCGCATCATTAATACCATCTCCCATAAATCCTACGGTATGTCCATTTTCACGTAAAATAGACACAACACGAGCTTTTTGATTTGGCGTTAATTTAGCAAATACTTCTGTCGTTTCCGCAACTTTTGTAAGCTCTTCATCACTCATCTTATCCAAATCAGATCCTAATACCATATTTCGTACAGTTAAACCAACTTGTTTACAAATCGTTGCTGTTACTTTTTCATTATCACCAGTTAAGATTTTAGTAGAAACACCATGTCCTTTTAATGCTTTGATTGCTTCTGCAGCTGACTTTTTAGCAGGATCAAGAAAAGCCAAATATCCGATTAGTACCATGTTACATTCATCTTGTACACCAAATGTACTTGATGGAGAAGGATTATTCTTTTTAGCAATCGCAAGAACACGGAAACCTTTACCATTTAAACCTTCTACAGTTTTTAAAATACGTTTACGAATATTCTCGTCTAACGGTTGTACTTTTGCATCAATATCGGCATATGAACAAATGGATAACATTTCTTCTACTGCACCTTTTGTGACCATTTGAGTTTTACCTTTTTTATCTTGTACAACTGTAGTTAATCTACGTCTACTAAAGTCAAAAGGAATCTCATCAACCTTAATGTAATTTTCAGAAAG
Source organism: Lachnospiraceae bacterium (assembly GCA_963593385.1). Taxonomy (GTDB): domain Bacteria; phylum Bacillota_I; class Bacilli_A; order Erysipelotrichales; family Erysipelotrichaceae; genus Bulleidia. Next base: position 1,960 of record CAVAZS010000064.1, read on the forward strand.
ATCAACTAATGTTGGATTACTCGCTTCCTCTTGTTCTGTTTTACGAATGATAGCGATATCCATTAGATTTTTATAACCCGTTTGAAAGTAACTATTTAGATATGCATGACGTAATACACGTGTATCATTTTCACCATTTACATTAAGATGATATTCAAGTACGACTTTATCTTCTGTTAATGTTCCTGTTTTATCTGTACAAAGAATATCCATTGCACCAAAATTTTGAATAGAATTCAAATTCTTTACAATAGTCTTTTTCTTACTCATGCTTACAGCACCTTTTGCAAGGCACGTTGTTACAATCATTGGTAACATTTCTGGTGTTAAGCCAACTGCAATCGAAATAGCAAAAAGAAATGCATCTAACCAATTTCCTTTTGTAAATCCATTAATCAAAAATACAAGTGGCACCATAACAAGCATGAACCGAATTAATACCCAAGAAACAGCATTTACACCTTTTGTAAAACTAGTTTCTGAAGATTTGCTTGTTAGAACAGATGTCATTGATCCAAATAATGTATCTTTTCCTGTACAAACTACTACCGCAACAGCACTACCAGAAATAACATTACTTCCCATAAAAGCAATATTGCTATAATCCGTTTCGCTATCTTTATTTGTGCAGATATTTGCTGTTTTTTCTATCGGTTCACTTTCACCTGTTAAACTGGATTGACTAATAAATAAGTCTTTTGCTTCAACAATACGTACATCTGCTGGCACCATATCTCCACAAGACAAATAAACAATATCCCCTACAACTAAATCATCCATAGGTATTTCTATCTTTTCTTGATTTTTTCTTGTAACTGTACAAGTTGTAGAAATTAACGCTAATAGTTTTTCCGTTGCATTTCCACTTCTTTCTTCTTGAATAAAACGAAGAGTACCTGAAATAAAAACCATCGATAAAATAATGATTACCGTTGAAGGATTAAAACTATTTCTTGTACTACCAAAAAGTGAATAATATGGAAAAACCATATCTGTTAGTGTAGATACTGTTGCTAAACAAATTAGAATGATCGTAAATGGATTAACAAATGCATCGATTACTCTTTTTGCAAGAGACTTCTTCTTTTCATGATCAATTTTGTTACTACCATACTCATTACGACTTTTATTTACAGCATCTTCATCTAATCCGTTTTTTGATGTATGGTATTTTTCTAATACATCCGTAATAGAATGCATAGCTGCAAATTGGATACGCTTATTCTGTTCATCTTGTTGAACATACATTAATTTTTCTTTCTTGAACATTTGCCTTACCTCCTCATTTTCATTTAGAGGCAAGAGCAATATTAAAAGTGACATAGAACCAATGTCTTACTTTTTATCGCTCTTAGCCTTCGTTTACAACTACTCGGTTCCATGTCACTCACCTCCTTCAAGAATTAGCTTAGACATTATTACGCGATATTTTTTAAAGTCAACCTTGCAAACAAAAAAAGTTCAAATTCGGAATCATTCCAAAATCTGAACTTTCATCATTTATTTGTTTACTACACTACTCTGTAGCACCATACTCTGCATAGTATGCATTAATTCTAGCAAGAAGATCATCATCCAATTTATTTTCTTCTTGTAGAATTTCTACTACTTCAGGCATAGATACGATAGCAGCAGTTGGAAAGCCATATAATTCACTTACTTCTTTTAAAGCTGTTTTATTTGATTTACCTTTTTCATTTCTGTTCAAAGATACCATTAAACCTTTAATTTCTACATTAGCTTGACTTCTTACAATAGGAACTGTTTCTTCCATAGACTTACCAGATGTTGTTACATCTTCAATCATGATTACTCTGTCACCATCTTGTAATTTATATCCTAGTAAAATACCTGTATCGCCATGATCTTTTACTTCTTTACGATTTGAGCAATACTTTACTTCTTTTCCATATAATTCATAAATAGCCATAGAAGTTGCGACAGCTAGAGGAATCCCTTTATAAGCAGGTCCAAATAATACGTCAAAGTCTAAACCAAATTGATCATGAATTGCTTTAGCATAATATACAGCTAAGTCATGTAATTGTTTACCTGTTACATATGCACCTGCATTCATAAAGAATGGAGATTTTCTACCAGATTTTAATGTAAAATCACCAAACTTAAGTGCTTTACATTCGAGCATGAACTCAACAAATTCTTTTTTATATTGTTCCATTAGTTCATAGCCTCCTCAATTTGTTCATATGTTTCTTTAGGATTAGCACTCTTTGTAATACTTCTACCTACAACAATCATGTCGCATCCTTGTTCCTTAGCAAATTCAGGTGTAGCTACTCTCTTTTGATCATCTGCAGAATTTCCTGCAAGTCTAATACCTGGAGTTACTGTTAAGAAATCATTACCACATGCTTCATGAATTGCTTTAGCTTCATGAACTGAGCAAACAACACCATCAAGTCCTGCTTCTTTAGCATTTTTAGCATAATGAATTACTGTATCTAGTACTTCTCCTTCAATACCTAACTCATTATTCATAATTTCTTTTGAAGTACTTGTTAATACTGTTACACCAATTAATTTAGCTGGTTCTTGTCCCTCTGGAGTACCTTCTAAGATACCTTCTTTTGCGGCTTTCATCATTTCAATACCACCAGCACAATGACAATTGACAATATCAACTCCAAGCTTTGCTAAATTCTTCATTCCACCTTTTACAGTATTAGGAATATCATGAAGTTTTAAATCTAAGAAAATATGATGTCCCATATCTTTTACTTCTTTGATTACATCTAAACCACATGCATAAGTGAGTTCCATACCAATCTTTACATAAACTGGCTCATCAAATTGTTTTAAAAATTCTAATACTTGTTCCTTATTTGAAAAATCTAATGCAATAATTGTCTTACTCATTTTAGGCTCCTTCCTATAGCTTCTTCTATTGATGACAATCTATATTTATTTAATGTTTCTGGTAATTCTTCAATAATCTTTTTACAGATAAATGGATCTTTGAAGTTCGCAGCTCCTACTTCCACAGCACTTGCTCCAGCATATAAATACTCTAATACATCTTCACTTGTTGAAATACCACCAACTCCAATAATTGGAATATGAACTTGTTTTGCACATTGATAAACAGCTCGTACACCTATTGGTTTAATTGCCGGTCCACTTAGACCACCTGTAGTATTAGCAAGAACTGGCTTACCTGTTTTTAAATCAATACGCATACCTAGTAATGTATTAATCATAACTAAACCATCTGCGCCACCTTCTTCTACAGCTTTAGCTATTGCGACTATGTCTGTAACGTTTGGTGATAACTTTACATATATTGGTTTTTTTGATGCTTTTTTACATAATTCTGTTATATGTTTTGCTAATGCAGGATCAGTGCCTAATCCCATACCGCCATGTTTTACATTTGGACAAGAGATATTTAATTCATAAGCTTTTACTACGGGACTATCATTCATTTTTTCAATAACAGTCACATAATCTTCTTCACTTGCTCCAGCAACATTCGCAATAATTTCTGTATCAAATTGTGCTAAGAATGGTAATTCATGTTCAATAATGTAATCCACACCATAGTTTTGTAAACCAATTGCATTTAACATACCACTTGGTGTTTCAGCTATACGAGGTGTAGGATTACCAAATCGTTCTAAAGGTGTAGCTGATTTTATCGCAATACCACCTAAGATAGATAAATCATATAATTCAGCAAATTCTCTACCATATCCAAAGCATCCACTAGCAGGAATGATTGGATTTTTTAGATTTAATCCTGGTAACTTTATTTCTAAGCAAGTCATAATTTAATCCTTCCTATAGCAAATACTGGTCCATCTTTGCATACTCTTAAACTTTGATCTTCTGTATCTTTTACAACACATCCCATACAAGCTCCTAAGCCGCATGCCATTCTAGCTTCTAAAGAGATATAACCATTTGTATATTTCTCATTTACCGCTTTTAACATTGGAAGTGGACCACAACTTAACACAAAATCTGTAGTCACTTGATTTACACAAATTGCATCGATTACGGTACCTTTTGTACCAGAACTACCATCCATTGTCGCAATATATACTTCATCAACAATATTTCTAAACTCTTCTTCTAATATCACATCATCTTTAGAATTAAATCCCATTACAAGAGTTACTTTTTGATTTAATTTTTTATATTGCTTGGCTGTTTCAAGTAGTGGTGGCACCCCAACTCCCCCTCCAATAAGAAGAACTTCTTTTTCTTCTACAGGGAAACCTGTACCACATGGGCCTAGTAATGAAACTTGTCCTTCTTTCATACTAGACATCACTTTTGTTCCATCACCTACTACTTTATAGACTAGTGTCAATTTATCTCCACTTGCTTCACATACAGATATTGGTCTTCTTAAGAAATATCCTGGAACACTTACTTCAACAAATTGCCCACAAGATACGTTTTTGGCAATGCTTGTTTCTAAAACCATCTTATAGACATCTTTTCCAATTAGATTATTTGAAATAATCTTAGCATCTTCTACTTGCATAATTACTCCATTTCATTCATTGATATCATTGAGAAACTTCTTGATTCTAATACCTTACAAATCGCATCAGCTGTATCTAGTGAAGTCATACATGAAATATTATTTTCTGCTGCAACACGACGAATTAAGAATCCATCGTTGTTTGTTGCACGATTTTTATCTTCCATCGTATTAATAACAAACGATACTTTTCCTTTTTGTATGATATCAAGGACATTTTCTTTTGTTGTATCTTCTGAAATCTTAGCCGCAACATGAACAAATAAGCCATTATCTTGTAAGAATTTAGCAGTACCTGCTGTTGCATATATTCCATAACCTATCGCATATAATCTCTTAGCAATCTTTAATGCTTCTTGTTTATCCTTATCTGCAATTGTCATTAATACTGTTCCATACATTGGTATTTTGACACCACTAGCAACTAATGCTTTATATAAAGCTTTCTCTAAGCTTGTATCAAAACCTAGTGCTTCACCTGTTGATTTCATTTCAGGTCCTAATACTGTATCTACTGATCTTAACTTAGCAAAAGAGAATACAGGTGCTTTTACATATACATTTGTTTGATTTTCTGCGTGATATCCTGGTGTATATCCTTGCTCAGAAATAGATTCTCCTAAGATTGCCTTAGTTGCGACAGTACACATTGGTACCCCTGTAATCTTGGATAAGAATGGTACAGTTCTACTAGAACGAGGGTTTACTTCTAAGACATATACTTTATTATCTTTATCGACAATAAATTGAATATTATATAAACCAACAAACTTAAATCCTTTACCAATACGTATAGCATAATCAATGATTGTATCTTTTACTTCTTTTGATAAGGATTGAGTTGGATATACTGAGATAGAGTCACCTGAGTGAATACCAGCTCTTTCAATATGTTCCATAACTCCAGGAATATAAACTTCATTACCGTCAGCGATTGCATCAATTTCACATTCTTTTCCTAAAACATAGCGATCAACTAAGATTGGTGAATCATGTGAGATTTCTTTTACTGCAGTACTCATATATTTCTTTAATTCTTCATCATTTTGAACAATTTCCATTGCTCTACCACCTAATACATAACTTGGTCGAACAAGTACTGGATAAGAAATCTTATGGGCAATTTCTAAAGCTCCTTCAACAGTTGTTGCTGTCATACCTTCAGGTTGAGGAATATCTAGTTTTTCTAGCATTGCTTCAAACTCATGACGATCTTCTGCTTTATTGATTGAATCTAATGATGTACCTAATATTTTTACACCATGTTCAACTAGTGAATCAGCTAGATTAATTGCTGTTTGACCACCAAATTGTACAATGACACCAATTGGATCTTCTAAATCAATAACATGCATTACATCTTCTGTTGTAAGAGGTTCAAAGTATAACTTATCTGAAATAGAGAAGTCTGTTGAAACTGTCTCTGGGTTATTGTTAATGATGATTGCTTCATAGCCTTCATCATGTAATGTTTCAATACAATGTACAGTAGCGTAATCAAATTCAACGCCTTGTCCAATACGAATTGGTCCTGAACCTAATACGATTACTTTCTTTTTATCACTACGAATAGATTCATTTTCATGTTCATATGTTGAATAGAAATAAGGTGTTTCACTCTTAAACTCACCAGCACAAGTATCTACCATCTTATAAACAGGTGTAATACCATTTGCTTTTTCTAATTCATATAAATCAAATTCCTTCATATTCCAATTTCTAGCAATATAAGAATCTGCGAATCCATATTTCTTTAGTTTCTTTAATACTTCAATATCTAACACATGTTCTTTCATGTCTTTTTCTAAATCAATGATTTTTTGAATATGTGCTAAATACCAATTATCAATATTTGTTACACGATGCACTGTTTCTACGTCAAAGCCTCTTCTTAACCATTCTGCTACAGCGAATAATCTTTCATCATCTCTACCATCAATCTTTACAAATAATTCTTCTTTACTTAAAGTATAGAAATCTTTCTTTTCAATATGATCCACTTTAATTTCTAATGAGCGAATTGACTTTAAGAATGATTCTTCAAATGTTCTACCAATAGACATTACTTCACCAGTAGCTTTCATTTGTGTTCCTAGTTTTCTATCCGCATTAGGGAATTTATCAAATGGAAGTCTAGGGAATTTTGTAACAATGTAGTCTAATGCCGGTTCAAAACAAGCATATGATGTTTTAGTGATTGGATTAATAATTTCATCTAATCCAAGTCCTACAGCAAGTTTTGCACTAATTCTTGCGATAGGATATCCTGTTGCTTTACTTGCTAAAGCACTAGAACGAGATACACGAGGATTTACTTCAATAACATAATATTTAAAGCTCTTAGGATCTAAAGCAAGCTGTACGTTGCATCCACCACAAATATGTAATGCTCGAATGATTTTTAGTGATGCATTTCTTAGCATTTGATTTTCACGGTCTGTTAAAGTTTGTACAGGTGCAGTAACAATGGAATCTCCTGTATGAATACCAACTGGATCGAAGTTTTCCATATTACATACAACAATTGCATTATCTTTAGCATCACGCATTACTTCATATTCTATTTCTTTATAACCAGCAATGGATTGTTCAACTAAGATTTGATGAACTGGTGACATTTTTAAGCCAGAATCTGCAATCATTCTTAATTCTTCTTCATTATGTGCAAATCCTCCACCAGTACCACCTAATGTATAAGCAGGACGAATAACTAATGGATATCCTTCTCTTTTACCGAAGTCAACAGCTTCTTCAATAGTATGACAAATATCACTTTCAGGAATTGGTTCATTTAACTCTTGCATTAAGCTTCTAAAACGTTCTCTATCTTCAGCTTGATTGATTGCGTCAATATGTGTACCTAGTACTTCAACGCCAAAGTCATCTAATATTCCATCATTTGCTAATTCTACAACTAGATTTAATCCAGTTTGACCACCAAGAGATCCTAAAATTGCATCTGGTCTTTCTTTAAAAATAATTCTTTTAGCAAATTCTAATGTTAATGGTTCGATGTAGACTTTATCCGCAATTGTTGAATCTGTCATAATTGTGGCAGGATTTGAGTTAATTAAAATTACTTCATATCCTTCTTCTCTTAAAGAAGCACATGCTTGTGAACCAGCATAATCAAATTCAGCTGCTTGTCCAATTACAATTGGGCCAGAGCCAATAACCATAATTTTATGAATGTCTGTACGTCTAGGCATGTTTGTTCTCCTTTTCAATCAAACTAACAAATTCATCAAATAGATAATTAGAATCTTGTGGACCAGCATTCGCTTCAGGGTGATATTGCACCGCAAATACTGGATATTTTTTATGTCTTACCCCTTCACAACTAGAATCATTTAGTGCTTGATAGCTCATTTCTAAATCAGTACCTTTTAGAGATTCAATATCTACCGCAAAGCCATGGTTTTGTGATGTAATCTCTACTTTTCCTGTACTTAGATTTACAACTGGGTGATTACCCCCACGATGACCAAATTTTAATTTATATGTTTTTGCACCACTTGCTAAAGCAATTAATTGACAACCTAAACATATTCCAAAGATAACTGTATGAGGAATTAGTTCTTTCACCGTTTCAATTACTCCTGTTAAATCAGCTGGATCACCAGGTCCATTGCTTAAGAATACTGCATCTGGATGCATTTCTAGGATTGTTTTCGCACTTGTATCATATGGTACTACAACTAGTTCACAACCTCTTTTTGCAAGTTCTCTAAGAATAGATAGCTTTACACCAAAATCCATAACAACGATTTTCTTACCACGTCCTGGTATTGGATAAATATTTTTTGTTGAAACCATTTCTACTTGATTATGTAAGAAATCAGTTTTCTTTAATACTTCTACTAGTGGTTCTATTTCTTCTTTTGTATCACAGAAAGAAGCTTTTAATGTACCAATAGCACGTATCTTTTTTGTAATTTCTCTTGTATCGATATCATAGATTCCTGGAACATGTATTCTTTTTAAATAAGCATCTAGTGTTTCTTCATTTCTAAAGTTACTAGGTGCTTCACAATAATCTTTAATTACAAAACCAAATACATGAGGAAGAACAGATTCATTATCATCTCTGTTAATACCATAATTACCAATAAGTGGATAAGTCATCATAACAATCTGACCACAATAAGAATTATCCGTTAAAATTTCTTGATAGCCTGTCATAGAAGTATTAAAAACTAGTTCTCCTACTTTATAGTCACAAGAACCAAATCCTTCACCTTCATAATAGCTACCATCTTCTAGTACTAAATAGCGTTTCATTTCTTCTCCTTCCAAACTGTTTTACCACTTACAATTGTTTCTTTTACTGCAAGTCGAACACTCCATCCATTAAATGGTGTATTCTTACCTTTTGATTCAAATTGATTGATATCAATCGTATGTTCTTGCCCTAGTTCAACAAGCACTAAGTCACTTGCATAACCTACTTCAATTTTTCCAATTTTTCCTAAATCAAATCTTTTTGCAGGTTTTTCGCTCATCCACTCAACTAGTTCATTTAACGTCCATCTTCTTGTTTTATATACAAATTCTGTATAAAGAAGTGCTAATGCTGTTTCAAGAGAAACAATGCCAAACGCTGCTTCACTCATTGGTTTATCTTTATCAGCTTGTGTATGAGGTGCATGGTCATTTGCGATAAAATCTATCGTTCCTTCTTCTAATGCTGTAATTAGGCTCATACGATCTTGATGTGTTCTTAGTGGTGGATTCATTTTCCACATTGTTCCTCTAACATCTTTATCTTCTAGTAATAAATGATGTACTGTAACTTCTGCACTAACATTTGCACCATCTGCTTTCGCTCTTCTTAATACCGCAACTGATTCATGAGATGATATATGACAAGCATGATATTTCCCTTTTGTTTGAATTGCTGTAATCAAATCATTTTCTAATGGTTTACTTTCACATTCATCAGGTATACCAATCCATCCATTACTTGTAACAACTTTAGAATCATGCACTGATGCTCCTTTTGGGCGATACTTTAAATCTTCTGTATGGCAAGCAACGATATAGTCATCTTGAATACTTTTTTCTAAAGCTATTTTCATGAGTGATTGATCATTCATACCTACACCATCGTCACTAAACCATTTCACGCCAAGTTTCCGCATACCTTCTATGTCAGATAATTCCTTACCTTGTTCATTTTCAGTAATTGTTCCATAAGGTAATGTATGGATAACAGATTCTTTTTGTATTAAATTAAGATAATCTTGCATTACTTCAACTGAATCAGGTGAAGGTTTTACATTTGGCATTGCGATTACTGTAGTAAATCCTCCATGAGCAGCAGCTAAAGAACCTGTATGAATTGTTTCTTTTTGTGCGTTTCCAGGCTCTCTAAAATGTACATGTACATCAACTAGTCCTGGTAGTAATGTAAGACCTGTCGCATCTATTTTTTCTGCATCTTCTTGAATGTCTGTACCAATTTCTAATATTTCATTTTCATCGAAAAGTACATCTACTTTTTGTAATTTTTCTTGGTATAAGACATTTGCATTTGTAATGATTCTTTTCATTTTTTATCCTCAAATGGTTTATAACCAAATGCACGTTTGATTACTGCTTTTCTTACTAACATACCATTATGCATTTGTTCAAAAATACGACTCTTACTTGCTTCTACTAAATCATCAGCAATTTCTACACCACGATTAACTGGAGCTGGATGCATAATAATTGCACCATCTTTCAATGCATCATATCTTTTATGATTCATACCATATTGTTCTAAATATTCTGCATCAGTCATATTAGATAACGCTGCACCACGCTCCTTTTGTATTCTTAGCATCATGACTACATCAGCATCTTTAATTGCTTCATCAAAATCAACAAATGGATAACCATCTCTTTCAAATTCTTTTGGTCCAGCAAATTTAACATCCATGCCAAATAGTTCAAATGCATATTTATCTGATTGTGCTACACGAGAATGTTCAATATCACCGCATATTACAACTTTGATTCCTTCTAATTTACCAAATTCTTTATAGATTGTTAGTAAATCTAGTAAGCATTGTGTTGGATGTTCATTCGCACCATCTCCAGCATTTAAGATAGGTACATTTAATCCTTCTAATTTATTCCAATAGAATTCTTCCGAAGATCGAATAACAAATGCGTTATAACCAACTGATTCTAATGTTTTACATGTGTCATATAGCGTCTCACCTTTAGTCATCGAAGAAGCTTGTACTGCAATATCTGCCACTTTACAACCAAGTTGTAGTTCTGCAGATTCAAATGAATAATGTGTTCTCGTTGATGCTTCAAAAAAAAGATTGGCAACTAATACCGGTGAAGGTAATTGCCAATCTTGATAAGAACTAGAAAATAATAAAGCATCATTGAGAATATGAATGATATCGTCTTTAGAAAGATCTCGCATTGATACGAGTGAATTAATGTTCATAAAGTACCTCCATATTTTCAAAAAAAGGAATGTTAGTATAAAACTGCAAACCTTTATCTCAGCTATTATACCAATTACAGATTGATATGCAATAAGAAATTTCTTAATTCTCTTACTTCTATAACTTCTTTTTAGATTTTAGTCATGAGCAAAAGGACAATGTTTTGTTTTTTCTTTATCTATTT
>CAVAZS010000065.1:0-13040 GCA_963593385.1 Lachnospiraceae bacterium
TGCGGATTAAAGAAGAATATCGAGAAGAATTAGTAATCAAAAAATCGCAATTTATCGCTTGTCTAAAAACATGCAAGAATGAACAAGAAGCGAGAGATTATATTGAAAAAGTAAGGTCAGAATATTCTGATGCCACTCATGTTTGTACTGCTTTTGTTTGTGGTAAAAACAATGAAATACAACGTTCTAGTGATAATGGTGAACCAAGTGGTACAGCTGGAGTACCAATACTTGAAAGTATTAAAAAAAGTAACGTTACGGATCTTTGTGTTTGCGTTGTACGTTACTTTGGTGGAATCAAATTAGGTGCAGGTGGTTTAATACGAGCATATTCTAGTAGTACTTCTAGTGCGATTCAAAATGCGCCTAAAGTAGAAGAAGTGCCATTATTAATTTATAACATCACTTATCGTTATGATTTAGTAGGACAAGTAGAATCTTACTTAAGAAAAAATGGTACGATTTTAGATACATCTTATAGTGATCAAGTTACTTCATCTTTTTCATGTCTTGAATCATTATCGATAGAAACAGATTTACAAAATATATCTAAAGGCAGTGCAACTATTGAATGTATTGAAAAATCTTATGGAGAAGTAGATGTCTAACTACTTCTTTTTTAACATAATATTCATATCAACATCTGTACTAATGCCATCCACTTTACCATATGGTGTATATTGCCAAATATTAAATACATAGTTATATGGCATTTTTCCTGTATGATAAGACGCAACCCAGAAGCTGTTATAGTCTTGTAATACGGTCATATCAATAGAATTTATTAACCAAGATGAGCTTTCATAGATTGTTGAATCATATCCTGCACTTCGGATTGTATCTGAAAATGCTTTTGCACATAATGTTAGTTCTTCATAGCTCAAGTCTTTAATACGATCTTCCCCTGTTACATATTCCATATCATATGCAATTGGTAATGCAAGTTTATAATCCTTAACACATTTCAAAACAAACTGTGCTTCTTCTTTCGCTTCTTCTTCGTTAATTGCTTGTGAGAAAAAATATACTCCCACTTTTAAGCCAGCATTTATCGCATTTTTTATATTGGTTTGAAAATAAGCATCTTCATGGAGTTCACCTGTAGAATATCCTCTGTAACCAACACGAATATATACAAAAGAGATACCATCATTCTTTACTTTTTCAAAATCAATTTCTTTTTGGTGAACACTAACATCTATTCCTGTTTCATATGTATATTCATCACTATCATATTGTAATCTGTCATCTACTAAACTAAAGTTTTCAAAGCTATATGTATTCTTATAACGTAAATCTTGTTCCTCAGCATTAGGAGTATTTACAGGTTTTCTATTTTCATAGAAGTCATTATATGCATTCATAAAAGTCGCCACCAAAAAGAAAAGAAGAATAAGTAATCCGAATGTATTTTTCTTTTTTAGTCTTCTTTTCCTTTTTGCCATAGCTATATTCTAATGCTAAATTAAGCACTTGATAAGTGTCCAATATTGGACTATACTACATAATTGTTTCAAGGAGGTGTAAATGAATCAAGAAATCAGGAAGCAATTTGAACAAATTGATATCTATGCTAAAAAAGAAGATTCTTTATTTCAACAAACATCAAAGCGAATTGGAATAACAAATGCGACTTTATATATCTTAATTTATTTATATCGTTCAATAGAGCCTTGTTCGCAAAATGATATTGTTGAAAATTGGTTCTTCCCTAAACAGACTGTCAGTTTTACCATCAACAAACTTGTTGAACAAAACCTTGTCTATATGACACCAATTGAAAATAGCAAAAATAAAAAAGCTATCAAATTAACTGATGAAGGCATAGAGTATTGTAAAGAGTATATTGTCCCTGTTATTCATGCTCAAGAAGAAGCTTTTCTCTCATTAACAGATGAAGAAAGAGAAGCATTTGTTCATGTAACAAACAAATACTATCAGTTACTACAAGAAAATTTAGAACATATTGATTAACCATCGGAGGCTCGTGCATCGCAATGCACATATAGTCGGAAAAGATGTCGAGTGCGCTCGGTAATTTACCGAGTTTTTTTATTGATTAGGAGGATTTATGAATTTATTAAAAGATAATGTAAAAAAGATTTATTTTAGATATTTACTAGCAGCATTTGGATCATCCCTTATTAGTACAATTTATGGCTTTGTCGATACAATCGTTATCGGTAAATACGAAGGCCCTATCGGTTCTAGTGCTATGGCTGTTATAGCGCCTATTTGGAATATCATATTCAGTTTAGGATTATTACTAGGAATTGGTGGAAGTGTATATTTCAGTAACATCAAAGCTAATACAAATAAAACTGAAGATGAAAACGAATATTTTACTATTGCAATCATTGGAGCAATAATCTTATCCGTTCTTTGTATATTTTTATTTATTACTTTTGAAGATCGAATTTTATATTTATTTGGTGCTAATAGTGAAATCTTACCATTATGTAAAGAATATTTACTTCCAATAAAATTTGTTATTCCCACATATATCTTCACGCAAATACTTGCGGCATTTTTAAGGAATGATAATGACCCTGCTTTAGCTACTAAAGCTGTATTATTCGGTGGAATCTTCAATGTATTTGGTGATATCTATTTTGTCTTTGGTTTAAAGTTAGGTATGTTTGGTGCAGGACTTGCTACAGCTATCGGTAATACCATTTCCCTACTTACCATGTGTGCTCATTTCTTTAGCAATATGAATTCATTACATTTTGTTAAAGTAAATCATATGTTCATTAAAGCTAAGAATATTATTACAACGGGATTTTCATCATTCTTTGTCGATGTCGCTATGGGTATTGTTACAGCATTAATTAACAATCAAATCATGAACTATATGAATTCTAATGCCTTAGCTGTTTATAGCATTATTGTAAACATTAGTACATGTGTGCAATGTTGTGGCTATAGTGTTGGTCAAGCTAGTCAACCAATCATCTCAGCTAACCTTGGAGCAAGACAACATAATCGAATCCATGAAACATTTAAATACGCAACTATAGCTTCTTTTGGATTTTCTCTTGTTTGGGTAGCATTAACCATGTTATTTCCAACACAAATTGTTAGCTTATTAATGAAAGCGACAGAAGAAGTATTACAAATAACACCGCATATTATTCGTTTATATTCTTTATCGTTTATCTTGTTGCCATTCAATGTATTTACAACATATTATTTTCAATCGATTATGAAACCTTCTATTGCCTTTGCTATATCATTAGCACGAGGAGCAATCATTAGTGGTATTCTCATCATGATATTACCTTCTATCATTGGTGAAACAGGAATTTGGATAGCAATGCCTATAACAGAATTAATCGTATTCTTTATTGCAATATATAACATCAAGAAAACTTATAACTTATCAAACTAAAGTGATTCTAACGAGTCACTTTTTATATTCTCGAAATAAAAACACGCTATTACACGTGCTTAATAATAAAGGTCTAATGATAAATAACCTGCATCGTATACATCTTTTTCTTTAGCTAAACAATCTTTTATAATCTTTATCGCTTCATCCGGATTTCCACAAAGTGGTATCGTTGGAAATCCTCCTTTGAATTTTTTATCATACTCATAAATCAGATTTCCTAATTCTTCACCCCAATATTCGATTAATCTTTCTTTTGCTTGTTTATCAGTCATTTTTTCATTTACCTCTTTGCAAAGTCTTCCATAGTTGTTTGATGTGGGTAACTTTTCATACACTCAGAAAACTTCTACAGGGCAATAGTTTGCTTCTGCAATAGAACCAACCATTTTTAATGCAACTTCAATTTGTTTTTCTGTTGCATCCAGAACCGCTTTTTCTGTTATCAACATGAATTTTATAAGAAACTGGATTGTTTGCCATATCTCACCACTTTGTCCTAATCTTCTTTGGAACACGACTGTTATAGTATGTAGGGTTATAATCTTCAAATTCCATATTCTTTTTTATACAATCTCTAATAATCCACGCAAACTCTTCAGGACTATATCCATTTGGGTCTGCGTCCTCATATTCATCAGGTTGCATACCAAATTTTTCGACATAGGCTTCAAAAGCTTGTTCTAATTCTCCTGTCATTTCTTTTTCCCAAAAATACGGTTCAATCATATGCTTACCTCACTATCCAATTTTCTTAATAATTTTTATAAAGTTCGATGTAGGTGACTTTTCATACACTCAGAAAACTTTTCCCGTTGTTGTGCTATGTCAATATCCACAAAAAGGACATGAGTCACAAATATGACGCCAGTCTTTTTTTCTTTTGAACCTGTCTGGTATATATTCATCTGCCGTACCTCGATTTTCCATACAGTCCACAAGATTGATCCAGTTATCAATTAATGGGCATTTAACCTCTATTGGTATCGCCTTGTTATTTAGTTTGTATTCTACCCCGTTATAATTTGGATATTCCATTCAAATATGCCTCCAATAATTTTTGGTTTTTTCGTATTCGTCGGCACTATACGCTGTTCTGATTTCCTGGTTTTCTACATCAACATAAACTGAACCTTTTTCACCATGATGTTTACTGCGAGTAACTTTTCACACCCTCAGCAAACATAAAAATCTTTTTTAGCGATCCTCATTTCGTAAGTAAATATCGTCATACATATTTTGGGCAACTCTTCCCTCGTCGGTCAGTTCTTCCTGGTCTTCTGTTAACCCATAATCTATGATCCAGTCATCCAATGGGTCCAATATATAGTTGAGCTCACTAGCTTCTAGTTTTTCCAATTTCTCCCTATCTAGTTTGATTACCTCGACCAAGTAGTCAATTTCTTTTTTTTCAAGTAATGCTTTCATTTTTTATCTTTCTTTGTTTGTTAACGATTTCTTATTTTTAATTGTAGTGTGGAACTTTCTTACACTCATTGCAAACTTTTACTATCCTTTAACATTTGATAAGCAATCATATGATAATCATTTATAATACTATGAATGATTTTAATTAATTTTCCCAAGTTGAGGAAGCATTCTATTAGGGTTAGTCTCACCGATTTCAAAAATATTTTGAGACTGGTGAGACTATTACATCCCTGATGTTTTTAAATACCTATATTAAGTTCAATAATGCCTGCACTTGTTCGTAAGCATCCCTCTTGGTCATTTCTATACTTTCTTCATCCTCTAAATCCATAAAATCCGCCACATCTTTTGGACCTGCATGATTTTCAGATGCAAATTTGCCTGCTAACTTTTCTTTTGCTTCTATTACAATATTTTTGTCCCTTACAGGTTCAAATTCTTTCGCCAGTTCTCTTACTCCACCAATATAATGTTTGAGGATAAAGTAAATATCATATGCATCCTTCGCTTTACCTCTGCCCATTGCTGCTGTTTTCATTATAATATAAGGAACTACTGCTACAACACTGACATTTGCAACATCTATTGCTCCATCTGGTCGTTCTGCCTCCACACTAATCTTCTGTGCCTGAAATTCAAATGCAAAATTACCTCCTGTTGCCTTTAACGCTTTAATGCCCTGCACATGCTGACTTCTTCTTTTCGATTGTGTACCACCGTACATTCCAGCTAAAATATCTACATCTACATCATAGGATATTCCGTCCACCATCACCGTCTTTACAAAGGAAAAATATTTTTCCGGATGCTCCTTGTATCCATTTTTCTGAAGAATCCTCGACATGTTCTGATAGCCTTCATCCTGCAAAGTCAGATGATTAATCATAATATCTACGTCCACACTTCCCACATGACCTTCTTGGGGAAACATTAAATCTGGACCCCAACCTCCTACCACACGGATTTCATCTTCATATTCCTCAAAAATATTAACCAACTCTACCAAAACTCTATGTGCAGCCCGCTTCTGGCCTTCCGAATAGTCTACGCAGCTTTTCAAATCCTCATCTCTTATCATTTAAGTATCTCCTTCTTCAAAACTGCATCCGCCATTTCTTCTCCCCTGCCTTTTATCTGCATACAATCCAAATATATTTGCAGAGGGGATACTACTGTAGAATCATCAATCACCCTGTAATCCCTGATATAGGAATCGTTCTCTAATGGAAAAATAAGCACATTTGAACCCCTGTTTACTTCTTTCATATCCAAATATCGGATTGCTTCCCGAATATCCTCCGGTGCAATATACACATGCACCTTATTGTAACGCACCACTGGAGTATAACGCACACCACCGGATAATCCGGTAAGATAAGTATCAATTCCCATGTCCATCTTTAATTTTTTCAATCGTTGCTCAATAACAGATATATTATCTAAACTATAACAAGCATAGGATGTTATTTCTTTTTTTGCATACTCCTTGCTCCATTCCAACAAAAGCGATTCCGGATTAATAACCTTATAACCATCTGGCAACTTTTCTACCCATGCGTTTCCCACAAGAACCTTCATCAGTTTTGATACCTGTCCAATACTGCAATTCACCTTTTCTGATAGATATTTAAGCTTCCATATCTTGGTTACATCGACAATCAACTCACGCAAAATACAAGAAGATACCACAGAAGTCCTCTCAAATATAGACACAGAACTTTGTCCTTTTGGTCTTGGATTCTTATTTCCTTTTTCAGACAAATAAATAGAATGACCTATAAACCAACAATTTCCTGCATAATCAAAATAACCCATTTCGTTATCTTCACATATTTGTGCTGTTCTTTCTGAAATATAAGGAGCAACCAAAATGTTAACTTCCTGACTTTTATTCTGCATTTCAATCAATTTTATAACTGTAGATGGATACGCCCTGTCCAAGAAGCAGGCATTTATTTTAAACTCATACCCATCATCCATCTCCACAGATGCAATAAAACCGTCGTCTGTCCTGTGAACAACTTCATACTTCTGAATATTGGGAAGTTTTAAAAACTTATTCTCAACGTATTCTAATCCCATTCTGTCTAATTTCACTTATATCACAACTTTCACTCATTTAGTGAAACATATTATATCAGTGAAACTATTTTTAAGTCAAATCAAAGAACCGCAATATGCAAAACTATGAAGTGAAAAGTTAAATCCCACAATCAGACCATGTAAATGGAATTTAGTCTCCACGAAATTCCATTTGGAAAACAGTTGATTTTACTCCTGCATTATATCCGTTCAAACATCCATGTATAACTCGTAATGCAAACATAACCACTGCATAGAAAACAATTTCTTCAAAATTAATGTAAAAGCATTTATCTATATAAATACACTTTTTCTGTTGTCCTTTTATTATTTTTATGTACTATTCGTTTCCAAATTATAATACTTACAATTAGCATAATAAGGATGTTAACAACTACTGCATATTACTAATTTACTGAATGATTCTCGGGCTTTGACTTTCAGTTTCTAGAAAAACAAAAAAAACTTTGCCATCTCTAGCAAAGTAATTTTTTAAATGGCGCCTTAAACAGGGCTCGAACCTGTGACCTAGCGGTTAACAGCCGCTCGCTCTGCCGACTGAGCTATTAAGGCGTGCTCCTATAATATATCAGCTTGTAATACTTTTTGCAACATATTTTTTTATTTTTTAAAAAATATTTTTTAAATGTTTGCAAATCTGTAAAAACTAGCCAATTGGATAGTGCATATATAGAATAAAACAATTACAATAAAAATACAAATCCAATCGAAAAAATGATAAAAAATTACAAGCCAAACATTTTTGATTTTTGCTAGATATATACCATTTTTTCGTATATATTGTGTTTGTAAGATATAACCAATAAGGAGGGTTAATATGGGACTAATATTAGCAACAATGACTGCTGCTAGCAGCACACTTCGTGATCAATGGAAAGAGTATTTCTATTGCGAAGCTATTCCTAATAATGCTTTTGCTGTTAAAGGTCAGAAAAAAGTAGGCGGTTCAAACCGTGGTAGCGACAACATCATTACAGATGGATCTGTAATTGCTGTAGCAGATGGCCAATGTATGGTTATCGTAGAACAAGGTAAAGTTGTCGATATTTGTGCAGAACCAGGTGAATATAAATATGATTCTAAAACAGAACCATCACTATTTACTGGTAGCTTATCAGATGGCGTAAAAAATGCATTCGCAACATTTGGCAAACGTTTCACTTTTGGTGGACAAACTGCCAATGACCAACGTGTTTACTATTTCAACACAAAAGAAATTTCAGGAATTAAATATGGAACGCCAAATCCTATTCCATTCCGTATCGTAGATAGAAATATTAATTTAGATATGGATAGTTCTGTACGTTGCTTTGGTGAATATAGTATCCGTGTAACAGACCCTGTATTATTCTATACAAATGTTTGCGGTAACTTTGCTAGTGTTTACCAAGTATCTGAAATTGAAAGTCAATTAAAAACTGAACTATTAACCGCATTACAACCTGCATTTGCTAAGATTGGTGACACAGGTGTACGTTTCTCATCTCTTCCAGCACATACAACAGAACTTGCTGAAATCTTAAATACAGAATTAAGTTCTAAGTGGAAGAATCTA
Organism: Lachnospiraceae bacterium; assembly: GCA_963593385.1. Taxonomy (GTDB): domain Bacteria; phylum Bacillota_I; class Bacilli_A; order Erysipelotrichales; family Erysipelotrichaceae; genus Bulleidia. The sequence goes on from CAVAZS010000065.1 coordinate 8,481, forward strand.
AGAGGTATTGAAATTGTATCATTCGGTATTTCAAGTATCACAGGTAACGAAGAAGACGAAAAGACAATCAAGGAATTACAACGTGATAGTACATTAAGAGATCAAAATATGGCTGCCGCAAGACTAGTTGGTGCACAAGCTCAAGCAATGCAAGATGCTGCTAAGAATTCAGCTGGTGCAATGAATGGCTTTGTTGGTTTAAATATGGCACAAGGTGTTGGTGGAACTACAGCTAGTCAACTATTCAATATGGGTGCACAAGCTCAAGCCGTTAATCAAGCTCAATCAAATGCTAATTCTTGGAAATGTCCTCAATGTGGAAATGAAAATACAGGTAATTTCTGCAACAATTGTGGAACAAAGCGTCCTAGTGCAAACTGGACTTGCCCAAGTTGTGGAACAGTAAATTCAGGAAACTTCTGCAATAACTGTGGCACAAAGAAACCATTATAATTCTAAAAATTATGCATGATATGGGCAGCCAATTGCTGCCCATATGTTTATAAAAAGGAGGTAAACATGGCTTCAATAGCGAATTATAAATGTCCAGCATGTGGTGGACCTCTCCATTTTGATAGTCAAACACAAAAGTTAAAATGTGATTATTGTGATTCCACTTATGATCCATCAGAAATTGAAGACTTATATAACAAAAAAGAAACTGAAGGTTCTAAAGATGTTTCTGAACAAACTTGGACTGAAGCAGAAATAGCCACAATGCATGCATATCGTTGTCCTAGTTGTGGTGCAGAAATTATTGTTGATGAGAATACTGCCGCAACAAGTTGTCCATATTGCAATAATCCAACAATTAACGCCACTCAATTTGAAGGCGCTCTAAAACCTAACTATGTCATTCCTTTTAAACTAAAGAAGGAAGATGCTATACAAGGATTAAAAACATTCTATAAGAATAAACCATTCTTACCTAAGACATTTTCTAACGATAATCATATTGATGAAATAAAAGGCTTATATGTCCCTTTCTGGCTCTATGATGGCCTAATTAAAGCTAGTGCTGATTATCATACAACTAAAGTTAGATCTTGGACTGAAGGTGATTATGAAGTCACAAATACGCGTCATTACCAAGTGCATCGTGAAGGTGATGTACAATTTGAAAAAGTACCAGCAGATGGTGCAAGTAAGATGCCAGATGAATTTATGGATGCTATAGAACCATTTGAATACAAAGATTTAGTACCTTTCAAAAAGAGTTATCTAGCAGGATATTACGCTGATAAATATGATGTTAGTTCTAAAGATGATGAGAAAAGAATTACTGTACGTATGCAAAACTCTGCTAAATCCTTCTTAGATGCTTCGGTTGGGCAATATTCAACTGCGGTAACAGAACATGCAGAGATGAACTTAGTAAATAGTCATGTTAGTTATGCTTTCTTACCTGTTTGGATTCTAGCAACTAAATGGAATAACAAAAATTATTTGTTTGTTATGAATGCACAAACAGGCAAAATGATTGGTGATGATTTACCAATTGATAAGAAGAAACTACTTCTAACATATTTAGTAACTACTGCTATTTTGTTTGCTATCTTCTATCTAGTTATGGTAATAATGTGAGGTGATTGTAATGAAAAAATGTAGAAAATTATTCCTAGCATTATTATTTGCTTTATCTTCATTATTTATTGTTCTTCCAATACATGCTGAACCAGTATATATAGAAGATGATTATGGCATGTTAGATTCTTCTGAAATAAGTGAATTAGAAGCTTTAGCACAAAGTTATTCTGAACAATATGAATGTGGTATCTATGTTCGTATTAAAGCAGACTACGAAAATGGCTATTCCTATGTAGAAGATTATTCTGAATATCTATTTAAAAATGAAGACATGGGACTAGGTGAAGAAAAAAATGGTGTCATGTTACTAATTGTCATGAGTGATAGAAGTTATGATATTGTGGCATATGGTGATACCGCAAATCGAGCTTTCACAGATTATTGTAAGGAACAAATCGCTGATGATTTCTTATCAGATTTAAGTAACGGTAATTATGCTAGTGCTTTTGAAAGTTTTATTTATTCAAGTGCTGATGCATTAGAAGCAGAAAAAAATGGTACACCAATAGATGTACCAGGATATGATCCTAATAGTAGTTATGATTCTAAAGATAGCACAGATTTTCTAGTTATCTTAATTCCTTCAGCTATTGTTTCAGCAATTATTGTTTGGATTATGGCTAGTAAGCATAAAACAAAAGGTAGAAAGTTTGAAGCTTCCAACTATATACAAGCTAGTGATTCTAAAATCACTCACCCTCGTGATATCTTCATACGTGAAGAAACTCATCGTAGAAGAATACGTACGCATGATGACTCAGGTAGCAGTCATTCATCAGGCGGTGGTGGAACAACTGTAAATAGTGGAGGATTCTCCCATAGTAGTGGTCACTTCTAAAGCTTTTCCGCTATAGCAATACCATCCCCAATTTCGCGATAGAATATTGTCTTGAACCTAGGTTCTTGCAATATCCATTCGCGAAATTTTTTTATTTTTCCAACTAATTGCTTTGTACTACGATTGTGTGTAATTTCAGGGTGATCCACAATACCATGGAAATTTAAGTTATCAAAAACAAATACTGTACCCTTTTTTGCATTAGGCATAAAATGCTCTAAATATCTTTTATATTGTGACTTTGCGGCATCCACAAATATCAAATCATAGATTTTATCTGTTTCAAATTTCACTCCATCACATAAATATACAGATATTTGATTCTCATATTGGTTTTCTCTTATATTCTTGATGGCTTCTAGATACATTTGTTCATTTACTTCTAAAGTATCAATATGTATTGTATTTCTCACCTTAGCCATTTTCATACTAGATAATCCAACAGCTGTACCAATTTCTAATATATTTGTAATCTCTTCATGTTCTGTAATATATGACACAAGAAAATCCATTCCATCATCTAACATAACTGGCACATGATTTTTTCTCGCATTCACTTCAATTTCTTCTAATTTATCCATACATATTAGTATACTAGTTGTTTCATAAAGAATCTATGAGCACCAGTTTTGAAACTTTTTTCATAATTTTATAATATTTTTCATTATTTTTACAATTTATTATCCATAATTTATTTTTTTATTTTCTTCTTTGGATTATACTTTCTTCATATTGTAAAAGGAGATTATTAAATATGATTACAGAGATGATGGATTATTTGATTCAAGAAGATGAAGAAATAGGTAAAGCAATTAAGAAAGAATATGATCGTCAAAATAGGAATATCGAACTAATTGCTTCAGAAAACATCGTCTCCTCCTCCGTTCTATATGCAATGGGTTCTATACTTACAAATAAATACGCTGAAGGTTATCCAACAAAAAGATACTATGGTGGATGTGAAAATGTAGATGACATTGAACATATCGCTATAGAAAGAGCGAAAAAATTATTTAATGCAGAATACGCTAATGTTCAACCTCATTCTGGTGCACAAGCAAATATGGCCGCATTCTTCGCTATATTAAAACCTGGCGATACATTTATGGGAATGAGCCTAGATACAGGTGGTCACTTAACACATGGCTCACCAGTTAATTTCTCAGGTAAATACTTTAATGCTGTTCCATATGGTACAGATAGTAATGGTTATATTGATTATGATAATGTATTACGTATCGCAAAAGAATGTAAGCCTAAATTAATTGTTGCTGGAGCTAGTGCATATCCTAGAACAATTGATTTTAAGAAATTCAGAGAAATCGCTGATGAAGTGGGTGCTGTATTAATGGTAGATATGGCTCATATCGCAGGACTAGTCGCAACTGGACTTCATCCTAGCCCAATTCCTTACGCTGATGTAGTGACGACTACAACACATAAAACATTACGTGGTCCTCGTGGTGGTATGATACTAGCTACTGCTGAAGCTAACGATAAATATAACTTTAATAAAGCTATTTTTCCAGGCACACAAGGTGGTCCACTAGAACATATCATTGCGGCTAAAGCAATCTGCTTAAATGAAGCTTTAAAGCCTGAATTTAAAGATTATCAAACACAGATTGTAAAGAATGCTAAAGCACTAGCTGATGCCTTAGTAGATAAAGGATTTAAGCTAGTAACAGGTGGAACAGACAATCACTTAATGCTTGTAAATTTAGCCGATACAGATATTACAGGCAAAGAATTACAGAATCGTTGTGATGAAGTATATATTACTTTAAATAAAAATGCTGTTCCTAATGATCCCCGCAGTCCATTTGTTACTTCTGGTGTAAGAATTGGTACTCCAGCTGTCACAACTCGTGGCATGAAAGAAGAAGATATGAAGGAAATTGCCGATTTAATTCATCTAGCCGCATTTGACTTTGAAGCTTCTCATGATGCTATACAAAAACGTGTTATTGCACTATGCAATAAGTATCCAATCTATGAAAACTAAAAACCGGTTATCCCGGTTTTTTAGTTTTATTAATCTTTTACATCTGTTCTAACTAGATTATATCCACCAACATTACATCCCTTAGCTTCGTATATCTTATTGTTCCATCTATCAAAGACATTACCGCAAG
>CAVAZS010000066.1:0-13035 GCA_963593385.1 Lachnospiraceae bacterium
TGAAAATAATAAACAAGATAAATAATGTTTCTTAAATGAAGAAATAGATAAGTCTGTAATAATAGTTAAAAATGATAATAAAGCAATGAATATAGCTACAGCTTGGTTTCCATCTAAAATGTAAGTGAAAGATATAATAAATAATATTTCAGCTAGTAATAGTTTTTCTTTTTTGTTCATAACTTTTCCCCTCGTTTCTAGATAAATGGTATCGTGTTCTATAAATTGCGGTGTACAATTATATGTACACCGGAGAAAATATGAAAAGTTTAAACTTAGATAGAGCATTGCTCATATTAGAAATATTACAAAAGAATACAGATGCTTCACATATTATGTCGATGACAGAAATATTGGCAGAATTATCTGATCGAGGAATAGAAGCAGATAGAAGAACTGTATATAGTGTGATTACCTTATTACAAAAATATGGATATGACATTGAATATACACGAAAGGGTAAACAAGGATACTATCTAGAACCTACATTTTCTATTTCTGAAGTACTTGTAATGCTCGATGCGATTTATAGTAATCAATCTCTTTCTGTAAAAGAAAGTGAAGAATTTAAAGAAAAGATTATTCATAAATTATGCAATAAAGTTTCTTATCTTCCTGAATCACAAGGTATGTCACAAGAAAAAACAGATAATGATGAAGTCTTATCAAATATCAAAGTTACCTTAGAAGCGATAAAAAATGCGAATCATATCTATTTTTATTATTATGATTTAACCATTCGTAAAAGAAGAAAGTATCGTCATAAAAAGAAAAAATATTGTGTAATTCCCTATGCAATTGTGAATCAAAATGGACGCTATTATTGCATTGGCTATAGTGAAGAAGTGAAGAGATTTTCAATTTATCGTATTGATAAAATAGATGAACTAGAAAAAGATGATGAAGTAGTTAGAAAAGAAAACTTTGATATCAATCGTTTCTTACAATCTTCATTCCATATGTATAAAGGGGAACCTCAAACAATCACCTGTGAATTTGCACAAGAAATGTCTAATGCTGTATTAGATCAATTTGGTACAAATTATATTGTGAAAGAAGTAAATGATGATACTTTTACAATCAGTATTCGTACTGCTATAACGCCAACTTTAATTTCTTGGATTATGCAATATGGAAATAAAGTAAAAGTAATAGGGCCAGAAGAATTAAAAAGAGAATTAGTGGAAACAGCGAAAGGAGTAATTGAGCAATATGAATCTAAAAGAAAAAATTAGTTTATTACAAGAGTGGATTGATCACAGTAATCGCATTGTATTTTTTAGTGGTGCAGGAGTATCTACAGATAGTGGCATTCCTGATTTTAGAAGTCAAGATGGTTTATACAACCAAAAGTATAAATATCCACCTGAAGAAATTATTTCGCATTCGTTTTTTGAAGCAAATCCAGAAGAGTTTTATCGCTTTTATAAAGATAAAATGCTTTGTTTAGATGCTAAGCCTAATGAAGTTCATCAATTTATTGCTAAGTGTGAAAAAGCAGGTAAATCTTTAGGTGTTGTAACACAAAATATTGATGGTTTACATACTTTGGCTGGTAGTGAAAAAGTATATGAATTACATGGCTCAGTACATCGTAATTATTGCATGAAATGCGGAAAGTTTTACTCTGCAGAATATATTAAAAATACTGATGGTATTCCACATTGTTCGTGTGGAGGAATCATTAAACCAGATGTTGTTTTATATGAAGAATTATTAGACGCGAAAGTTCAAGATGATGCGATAAAGGCAATATCAAAAGCAGATATGTTAGTTGTTTTAGGTACATCTCTTGTAGTTTATCCAGCAGCAGGACTTATTCGCTATTTTGAAGGAGATAAACTTGTGATGATTAATCGTACGGCGACTTCTTATGATAATTTCGCTGATTTAGTGATACAAGCAAGTTTTAAGGATGTATTTCCATATTTAAAACTTAATGGAGAAAATAATGAGTGAAAATAGGGTCTATATTGCAATAGATTTGAAATCTTTTTATGCATCTGTTGAATGTGTAGAAAGAAAATTAGATCCTTTAAATACAAATTTAGTTGTTGCGGATACTTCTAGAACAGATAAAACAATTTGTTTAGCGGTATCACCGTCATTAAAATCTTTTGGTGTTCCATCTAGACCAAGATTATTTGAAGTTATTAGAAAAGTAAAAGATATCAATGCCAAAAGATTACAACAAGCTCCATTTCATCGTTTTACGGGCGAATCTTATTTATATGATGAATTAAATAATCATATTAATTTAGAATTAACTTATATTGCGGCAGTTCCAAGAATGGCTTTATATATTGAATATAGTACAAAAATATATAAGACATATTTAAAGTATATTTCTGAAAAAGATATTCATGTTTATTCTATTGATGAAGTATTTATAGATGCGACAGAGTATTTGAAATATTACCAAGTTGATGCGCATACTTTAGCGAGAATGCTTGTTCAAGCAGTATTAGATGAAACAGGAATAACAGCTACAGCAGGGATAGGCACAAATTTATATTTAGCTAAAGTTGCGATGGATATTGTTGCAAAACATATGCCTGCCGATAAAGATGGTGTAAGAATAGCGGGATTAGATGAAATTACATATCGAAAAAAGCTATGGGATCATACACCATTAACTGATTTTTGGCGTGTAGGTAGAGGTTATGCTAAAAAACTACAAGATATCGGTTTAAATACAATGGGTGATATTGCATTATGCTCTAAAGGTGGTGTTTTAGATTGTTATAATGAAGATTTACTTTATAAGATGTTTGGTATAAATGCTGAACTACTTATTGATCATGCTTGGGGAAAAGAAACTTGTACAATGGAAGATATTAAAAAGTACAAACCAAGTAATAATAGTTTAAGTATTGGACAAGTATTACATAAACGATATTTATATGAAAATGCTTTAGTGATAGTGAAAGAAATGTCAGAAGAACTTGCGATGAGTTTATTCTCAAAAAAATTAGTAACACAAAATGTATCATTAATGATTGGATATGACATGAAAGATAATGAAGAATTTATTTCTTCTAATGTAATGAGTGGAACACATGGAAGTGTGAAACTAAAAGAATATACTTCATCAATTAAAGAAATAACGGATGGTGTAGTGGCTATTTTCAAAAAGAAGTGTAATCCTGTTTTGTCTATTAGAAGAATCAATATTTGTGCTATGGAAGTAGTACCGATAGATAAGATTCCAACACAAATCATACAGACTAATTTATTTGAATTTGTAGAAGAAAAGCCACAAGTAGATGAAGAAGAAATAAAGATGCAACAAGCTTTATTAGAAATTAAGAATAAATATGGAAAGAATGCAGTTGTTCGTGTTAGGGATAAGATGAATGATGCTACACAAATAGAAAGAAATAAGCAAATTGGAGGACATAAGGCATGAATGAAAAATATAATGCAATTTTATATGAAAATTATGAAGGATCAAAGAATCACCGTAAAATGCCTAATTCTTCTAGAGCTGCACAATTTATGCCTTTCGCTGCATTAACAGGATATGACGATTCGATTCAAGAAGCTTCTAGAACAACAAGTCAAAAGAAAGAATTGACGGAACAAGAAAAAGAATTACTAGATTATAAACTAAAGAAAATTATTGAAGAAAAAGAAAATCCCATCATAAAAGTAACTTATTTTGTCCAAGATAATCATAAAGATGGTGGAGAGTATATTACTGAAGAATTAGAAATGAAAAAAGTAGATGAGATAAAACATGTAATTTATTTTAGAGACCATGGCACGATTACATTAGAAGATATCTTAGAAATAGAGGATTAATATGAAGATTATTCATTGTGCAGATTTACATTTAGATTCTTCATTAAAAACATATTTAGATGACAATAAAGCAAAAATAAGAAACAATGAGATTCTTCATTCTTTTGAGCGTTTAACAGTATATGCAAAAGAAAATGAAGTAGATATTGTTTTAATTGCAGGAGATTTATTTGATCAAGAATATGTTTCTAAAACTACATTAGAACTTATTTATTCATTTATTGAAGCAAGTTCACCTGTTCTTTATTTATATGTTCCTGGTAACCACGATATTAAAACAAAAGAGAGACTAAAAGATAAACCATCGAATTTATTTGTTTTTCATGATGAATGGCAAACATTAAGTTTTGAAAATGTAACTATCTCTTCAAGAATATATAACACAAATATAGAAGAAAATATGCCTGTATTAACTAATGATGAATTTAATATTGTGATGTTACATGGAGATATAGCAAACTCAAATGATGATCGATATATTGATTTAAATAAACTAAAAAATAAAAATATTCATTATTTAGCATTAGGCCATATTCATTCTTTTCAAAAATATAAATTAGATGATTTAGGAATAGTAGCTTATTCAGGATGCTTAGAAGGTAGAGGTTTTGATGAATGTGGTGTTAAAGGATTTATTCTTTTAGATTTAGAACAAAAAAATATTTCTTTTATCCCTTTTTCTTGTCGAACAATCTATAAAGTAGAAGTTGATATTTCTAATTTAAATAATAATTATGAAATGATACAAGCAATACATAAAGAAGTTTTAAATATTACTAGTGAAAATATAGTAGAAATTATTTTAAAAGGCACAAAAGCTTTAGGTACGTATATTTCACTAAAATATATTGAACAAGTATTACAAAATGATTTTTTCTTTGTGAAAGTAAAAGATGAAACAAAATTATTGCTTTCTAAAGAAGAATATCAAAATGATATTTCACTTAAGGGTGAATTTATTCGTCTAGTTTTAAATAGTGATGAAATAAGTGATGATAAGGAACAAATTATCCAATATGGTATAGAAGTGTTAACTGGAGAAATTGAGTGATGAAATTATTAAATGTACATATAGAAAATTTTGGTAAATTATCACAATTTGATTATAGTTTTTTAGATGGATTAAATACGATTTATGAAGAAAATGGATTTGGTAAAACAACACTTGCGACTTTTATTAAAGTGATGCTTTATGGTTTTTCTCGTACTAGTTCACAAAATATAAATGTGAATGAGAGAAAAAGATATGAACCTTGGGCAGGTGGTAAATATGGAGGATATTTAGAATTTGAATATAAAGAAATTCAATATCGTGTAACAAGATTCTTTGGAAAAAGCTTGGCTAAAGATACTTTTTCTATTTTTGATTTAACGCATCATACAGATAAAACAAACTTTACAGAGAATTTAGGTGAAGAACTTTTTGGATTAGATGTTGACTCTTTTATGCGATGCACATATATTCCACAAAATTTAGATAAAGGTAATTATGCGACTACATCTATTCATACAAAATTAAGTAATTTAGTAGAAGATACAAATGATTTGAATAATTATGATTTAGCCATTCAAACTTTAAAAGAAAAAAGAACTGAAATAAAAAAATATAAAGGTAGTGGTGGAAAGGTATCTACTATTGAAGAACAACTCATTTCTTTAGAAACAAAGCTATCTGAAATTAATCGAGATAAAAATAAATTGGACTCTGATCAAGAAGAATATATAACATTAACAAATGAATTAAATAGAATTAATGAAGAACTAAAAATAGCTCGAAAAGATATTTATCGTATACCAGAACTAGAAATACAAAGAAGTAAACTGGCAGAATTAGAAAATCAAATTCAAAATATTCAAAATGAAATTGATGCTTTAGATCATAAATATCAATATGGCTATCCTAGTTTAGATGAATTAAATGAGTTGAAAAAAGAATCGTCAATTTTATCTTTTAATCATTATCGGTTAAATGAGTTAAAAGACAAACAAATTCCAAAGGAAAATAGTGAAGCAATCTCTAATGATATTCATCATTTACAACAAATGTTGGATTCAGTTCATCAAACAAGTATAAAAGAATTGCCTGATGAAAAAGACATGCATACTTGCTTAAAAATGATTCAAGATTATGAATCTAGACAATCAAAACAAAATCATTCGATATACAATTATTGTTTGTTGTTAGGTGCAGTTCTATTAATTGCGATAATATATTTCTTTTATCAAAAATTATATCAAGTTGTAGGTATATGTTTATTAGTAGAGATTCTATGCATTATTTCTTATGTAATTCTAAGAAATAAAGGAATAAATGATGAAAGTAAAAATAAAGTAATTATTTCTAGAGAAAAAGAGCAATTAATATCTTTCTTTGAATACTATTTACCATCTTCTTTACATCAATCTTTTAAGAAAGATTATGAAGAGCTGACAGCTATAATTGATAAAAATTCTTTTGGACAAAATGAAGAACTGGAAAAAGAAATACAAGAAATCTTAAACCATTATCAAGTAAAAGATATTGATGAATTACAACAAAAGTATCATTTTTATATGATGAATCAAGATGAAGTACAAAATCGCATTGAACAAAATGACAGTATTAATGCATATATTGAATCTTTTAAACGAAAATATCATTTAGATAATGAAGATGAACTATATGAACTTGTTTCAAAAGATATACAAGCAAAAGAAATTTTAGTTCAACAAATCACTGAATATAGAAAAGAAAAAGAAGAATATTTAAAACATAATCCTGATATTCAATCAACTCATTTAGATACAGAAACATGTAATATTCATGAAAATGAATTGGAAGAAAAAAGACTACATTTAAATGAACAAATCAATAATTTAAAATATCAAATGGATGCTTGTATAAATCATATAAGTAGTGAAAAAGATTTATTAGCAGAGTATCATAAATTACTTAATGAAAAAAATGAATATGAGAAAAAATGTATAATTTTTGATAAAACTATGGATTATTTATCACAAGCTAAAGAAAATCTTGCTAGTCTTTATATTCGTAAAATCGAAAATAGTTTTATGAAATATAGTCATCGAATATTCAATGATGAATGTAATCATACAATGATTGATACAAGTTTGAATGTTTATATTGAAGAAAATGGTGATTTGAAGAAAATGAATCGTTATAGTACAGGAATGATAGGATGTATTGATTTATGTATGCGTCTTGCATTAATTGATGCATTATTTGAAAAAGAACAACCATTTATCGTTTTAGATGATTCTTTTGTGGACTATGATGATGTTCATTTACAAAAAGCACTAAATTTAATAAAAGAAATTGCGGAAAATAGGCAAATTATATATTTTGTTTGTCATAGTAGCCGTTGTTAACGATACAATAGATATAGAAAAGGGGATATATGAGAATTATTACGATTAGCCGTGAATTTGGCAGTGGTGGTAGAGAAATAGGAAAAGAAATCGCTAAAAAACTAGGATATGACTATTATGATAAAGAAATTATTAGTACGATAGCTAATAATATGGGCGTAAATGCAGAAGATGTAGAGAAAGCGTTAGATCATAATGAAATTCAAGCTGTTCCACTTCACTATTATTGTACATTTTCTGGTGGTACGTTAATGCCATTACCACAAACGGAAATGTTATTAGAACAAAAAAAAGTTATCGAAGCAATTGCGAAAAAAGGAAATGATTGTGTTATCGTTGGTAGAAACGCAGATGCGATACTAAAAAAATATAATCCTTTTAATATATTCCTTTGTGCTGATATGGATGAAAAAGTTAATCGTTGCATGCAACATTTATCTAAAAATGATCCTAAAACGAGAAAAGAATTAGAAAAAGAAATTCTTTCTGTAGATAAAAGAAGAGCTAAAACAAGAGAACTCATTACTGGAAGTAAATGGGGCGATAAATATGCTTATCACATTGTGCTAAATACTACAAAATGGGATAAAGACAAAATTGTAAATGGCTTAATCAGCTTAATAGATGCTTATTATAAAGAAAGTGAGTAAAAGAAAAAATGAAAAAAGCAGGTCTAGTAGTAGCAGTAGAAATGAGTGCATTAAAAAGAAAGTTTGGTGAACCAACAGAAACAATTCAATATCGTAATGATAAGATATTGAAGTATGTTATGAATGATTATGAATTATATGCAATTCATTCAGGAGTTGGTGAGATTGCCGCAAGTGCATCAGCAGAATTATTGATTACTAAATTTGATGTAGATTATTTATTTAATTTTGGAATTGTGGGTGGATTAACTGAAGAAATTTCAAAGCATAGAATATGTGTTGTAGAACAAGTTGTACACTATGATATGGATACAAGTGCAATTGATCATTGCGAAAAAGGAAGATATTTTGGTCTCTATCCTACACCATATATTCCTACAGATAAGAAATTATTAGAACTTGCAACAACAGAAATTGCTGAATTAAAACCAGTAATTTGTGCTTCAGGAGATAAATTTGTTGATACAGCTGAAGAAAGAATCGCAATACAGAAAGCATATAATGCGGATATATGTGAAATGGAAGCTGCAGGTATTACTTTAACAGCTAATAGAAATGGTGTTCCTTGTTTATTAATCAAGATGGTTTCAGATGGTATAAACGGTGGAGCTGCAGAATACGAAAGAGAATTCGAAAATGCTTCAGATGCTGCAATGAATGCTTTAGCAAAAATAATGGAAAAACTATAAAAAAAGATGAGTAGAAACAATTTAATGTCTCTACTCATTTTTTGTTTGTACTATTTAACTTGTTCAACAAAAGCTGATAATGCTTCAGTTGTTACACCAATTGGGCTATAGATTGAATAAGAATAATCACCTGATGTCCAAATAGCGTTATGAATTACTTCTTCAGATTCACCTTTGTAATTCACTGTGATATCGCCAACTTCTAATGTACCTTCAACATCATATGTTGTGTAATCACCAGAAAGATCATCACTTCCTACACCTTTTCTAACAACTAGTGGATCATCACCATCAGCGTCATATACAACTTCAATTAATTGACCTTCTACAGCACTGTATGTTGCTTGAACTTCTTCATCAGTTGGTAATGTGAACTCAAAACCAGCAAGCTTTTCAGCATCTTCTAAACTATCACAAGTTGTCCATGGATTTGGCATACCTGATGATTGATCAGCAGAAGAAGTAGCTTCTGCTGTTGGTTCTACTGTAGCTTCTGTAGTAGAAGTAGGAGTAGTTGTTGCTTCAGAAGATGAAGAACAAGCTACTAAACTACATGTCATTAAAGCACATAATGTAATACTAAATAATTTTTTCATTTCTTTTCTCCTTAAACCTTGTATATTCTAGCACTTTTTTATTTTTAATTTATTAATATTTGATTATTTATATTCTATATGTTTTACAATTTCGACAATTGGTATAATACAGAATCCAAGTCCTATCGCTATAACATATTCTAATAAGCTAACAGAAGTGAAATTAAAGGCATTCGCTAATATTGGAACTTCACAAACAATTGTAGTAGCGATTAGTGATAGTAAAGCTGCAATAAGTAAATATTTATTCTTAGATTTTAGTTTAAAGATACTATGTTTTTGTGAACGCATATTTAAACTATGGAATATTTCTGCCATGGACATCGTTAAGAAAGCCATAGTTGTACCATCTGCACTATTTGTAATAGCCCAAGATCCACTTTCTAAATAATGACCTAAGAAATAAGAGAATAGTACTAATGCAGTAACAACAATAGATTGATAAATAATATCTATTCCAACACCATTTGAAAATATACCGTCATGAGTATTTCTTGGCTTTCTCTTCATGATATCTTCTTCAGCTTCTTCAGTACCTAACGCTAATGCAGGGAAACAATCCGTTACAAGATTAATCCACAATAAATGTACAGGTTCTAAAATTTCAAAACCTAATAAAGTTGCGATAAAAATACATAATACTTCACTTAAATTAGAGCCTAGTAAGAATTGTATTGCTTTACGGATATTATCATAAATTCTACGACCTTCTTCTACAGCACTAACAATAGTCGCAAAATTATCATCAGCTAAAACCATATCGGCAACATTTTTAGTTACATCTGTACCAGTAATTCCCATACCAATACCAATATCAGCTTCTTTAATACTTGGTGCATCATTTACGCCATCGCCAGTCATTGCGGTAACATAACCATTACTCATCCATTCACGAACGATTCTTGTTTTATGCTCAGGTTGCACGCGTGCATAAACACGTATATCTTTGTAACGATTATGAAATTCGTCATCATCCATTTCATTTAACATCGTACCTGTGATAGCTTTTGTATTTGTGTCTAAAATTCCTAGTTCAGTTGCGATAGCAATAGCTGTATCAATATGGTCTCCTGTAATCATAATAGGAGTAATGCCAGCATCTTTACATTTAACAATCGCTTCTTTTACTTCAGGACGAATAGGGTCAATCATTCCAGTTAAACCAACAAAGCATAAATCATTTTCTAATGCTTCAGAAGTAACTTCATTTGGCATGGAGTCATGAGTTTTTTTAGCTAAAGCTAAAACTCTAAGAGCTTTATCAGCCATTTTTTTGTTTTCTTCTTTTATTTTATTTCTATATGTATCATCTAAAGGATAGCACTTACCGTTTTCTATATAACTAGTGCAATGATCGATAATGACATCAGGTGCACCTTTAGTATATTGAATGATTTGATTTTCTTTTTGTACAATGACAGTCATCATTTTACGCATTGAATCAAAAGGTACTTCACTAGTTCTTATATAATCTTTTTTTAGTTCTAATTTAGATAATCCATTCTTATATGCATAATATACAAGAGCAGCTTCTGTTGGCTCACCATTCACAACACCATCTTCATCTATTTCAGCATCAGAGCATAATGCCATACCGATAGATATTTCTTTTTCATCATCACCAAAATAATCAACAACGGTCATTTTATTTTGAGTAAGTGTACCTGTTTTATCAGAACAAATAATTTCAGCACATCCTAATGTTTCTACAGCAGTTAAACGTCTAATAATAGCGTTTTTCTTAGACATATTGGTTACACCTATTGATAAGACAACAGTAACAACAGCAGCTAATCCTTCTGGTATAGCAGCTACTGCTAGAGATACTGCAATCATAAAGGAATGTAATACTAATTCAAAGTTAAAACTTTGGGAACGGATTAATTGAACGACAAATACTAAGGCACAGATTCCTAATACAATCCAAGTTAGGATTTTACTTAATTCTGTAAGTTTTTTCTGTAATGGTGTTTCGTTATCCTTAGAAACAAGTAATGCATTTGCAATTTTACCCATTTCTGTATTCATACCTGTAGCTGTAATTACTGCTTTTGCTCTACCATAGGCAACAGAACATCCCATATAAATCATGTTTTTACGTTCTGCTAAGATAATGTCTTTGTCATCTTTTAGATATAAAGTATCAATCAATTTATTTACAGGAATAGATTCGCCAGTTAAAGCAGATTCTTCTACTTTTAAACTAGCACTTTCAATTAATCTAGCATCAGCAGGAACAGCATCACCAGCTTCTAATAAAATGACATCTCCAATAACTAGTTCTGTACTAGGTATTGTTATCACTTTATTGTCTCTTAATACTTTAGAAGTAGAAGCTGACATTTTTTGTAAAGCATCAATCGCTTGCTCAGCTTTATTTTCTTGATAAACTCCTAGAATTGCATTTACAAGTACAACCGCAAGTATAATGATGACATCACTAAAGCTTTCATTTTCTAAAACAGCGATAATACCACTGACTATAGCCGCAACAATGAGAATAATAATCATTGGATCAGCTAGTTGTTCTAAAAAGCGAACAAATAATGATTTTCCTTTCGGTGCTTCAAGTTCATTTTTGCCATATGCATCTAACCGCTTTTTAGCTTCCGCTACGGATAAGCCATCACGACTACTTTTTAATTCGTTGAATACTTCAGACAAATCATTTAAATAATATTTCATTAGAATACTCCAGTAATAAATATTTCTAGACCAATAAGAATAAGAATTGTTCCACCAAGAAGCTGAGCTTTATTCGATAATTTTGTGCCGAATGTTTTACCAATCTTTACCCCAGCTAAGCAAATAATAAATGTAACTAAGGCAATGATTAATGAAGCAGATAATGCCATTGCAAAGTTATAACTAGAAATTGTAAAACCAACAGATAATGCGTCAATTGATGTTGCAACACCTTGTATAAATAAATCGGAATGAGAAAGTGTTTTTTCTTTTTCTTCTTCAGCTTCTTCACTTCCTAATCCTTCTTTAATCATTTTGCCACCAATATAAGCAAGTAATATTAAGGCAATCCATGGAATGAATTTTTCAAAAGCTTTAAATGTTTCGACAATTGTATGGACGCATACCCAACCAGTCATAGGCATAATTGCTTGGAAAGCTCCAAAAACGAAGGCAATAAATATGCTTTTTCTTTTCTTCATGTTTGGCTCATTTAAACCATTTGCCATGGATACTGAAAAAGCATCCATCGCTAAACCGACTCCTAATAAGATGTTGTTAATAATAAATAATTGCATTTCTCCTAATCTCCTTCAATATAAAAACCCAAACATAACTCATCGCTATATTTGGGTTTAATGACATGTATAGATAAACTCGTGTATAGCTTAAGAAGTTATACATGAGTCTCGCAATTTAAAACAAGCCAGATTAATTTAATCAGGATGTTGACTTGCTACATCAAGTGATGCTTGCTACTCCCTCATGGGATATTCAAGTTATACCACAAATTAGAAATATTTGTAAATTACTTTTGACAAAAATCAAGAATTGTAACAAATGGATTATTATCTGTTAAAATTTAAACATGAAAAAGAAAAATATAGCATTAGCGTTAGGCGCAGTAACTACAACTTTATTTGTAGCAGGACTACCATATAAATGTGATTGGAGTGAATATTCTATCTATTCTTCTAAAATCAAATATCCTGTAAGAATTGTTTTATTGTCTGATCTTCATGGAGAACAGCATGGAAAAGATATGAATAAGCTTGTAAAAATGATTGAACAAGCTCATGGTGATGTAATTGTTATACCGGGAGATTTGTTTGATGAATTTTCAGGGGATGAAAATGGCTTCACTTTATTAGAACAAATAAAAAAATATCCAGTTTTTTATAGTACAGGTAATCATGAAGAACATAGACGTGATGTAATTAGTTTGAAAGAAAAAATAAAAGA
>CAVAZS010000067.1:0-12826 GCA_963593385.1 Lachnospiraceae bacterium
TTTAGATTTTAGTCATGAGCAAAAGGACAATGTTTTGTTTTTTCTTTATCTATTTTTTTCAATTCATTTAATATTTCATCAGCTTTTTTTGGATCTTTTTCATTATCAAACTTTTCCCATAATTCTTTTTCTCGTTTTGTTGGTAATAACATCATAATAAAGTTTCTCCTATTAATTGAATAATTTCTTTAGCTACAATATTAGATTTAATTGCACTAAATGCTTCAGCTACTATTTCACTATATTTTCCTTGTCTATAACCATCTTGAGCATACTTGCTTAAATTCTTTTTAAGAAAATTGCCGTTTATATTGCACTCATGAACATAATCTGCGAGTTTATCTCTAATGATTTGCTCAGCTTCATTATAGCTGATATTTCTTTTAACAGAATATTTTTCAATCGTATCATAGTAATATTTATGTCCCAATTCATGAAGTATTGGTGCGTATATAGTTGTATTTGCAAAATATCCATCATTTCCATTTAAATACATTAACATTTTATCTTTAGTATTATATTTACTATTAATATACATAGTATTTGTTGGTCTAAAGTATCCACCTATAGCATCAACATCATAGATTTCAAAATCAACAACGACAATTTGTGGCATTACAAAATCATTAGGCAACATTTCTTTGACATCATTTAGTAAATTTTCAGTCAATCGTACTGCCTTACTTCTTTTTGTATGGCTAATTTCAGCATATAAATCATAGTGGCTATTGATTACTTTTCGTATTTTTGTTGAGCCAATATCTGAATTTATAGATTTAATTATGTCACTATATTTTGGTCTAAATGTATTAGACATGTAATCGACAGCCAGTTCATTACTTAATCTTTTAAGATAGCTTTTCCTATCACTTCGCAACTTGTATTTCTTTGTCTTACATCTTTGCAATTTTCTCATATAGAATTTCTCCTCTATATTTGTTATTCGCAAAAAAGTACTTAAATCCTCAAAAAAAGTAGCAACTTTTCATTTAGTTACTACTTTAGTCACAAATTCATATTTATATTTTAGAAAACCTGATTTTTTAATCTTAATAATCAAAAGGACAATATCCCCTTATATTCCTTGCCTATTTCTATTAATTCTTTAAAGATTTAATCATGTGCAAAAGGACAATTCTTAAATTTCTTCATTTTTTCATTATCGATTTCTATTAATTCTTTTCTTATTTCTTCTATTTTTTTAGGATCTTTCAAATTATCTAACATATCAAGTAATTCTAGCTCTCGTTTTGTAGGTTGTAACATCATATAGATTCCCTCAAATTCTATAATTCTTTTAATAATTTAATCATGTGCGAAAGGACAATTCTTAAATTTCTTCATTTTTTCATTATCTATTTCTATTAATTCTTTATCTATTTCCGCTATTTTTTTAGGATCCTTTTCACCATGTAGCATTTCTAATAATTCTAATTCTCTTTTTGTAGGTTGTAGCATCATAATCACATTCCCCCAATCAATTCGATAATTTCTTTCGCTGTAGTATTCGTATCTATTGCACTAAATGATTCTGCAACGATTTCACTGTACTTTCCTTGTCTATAACCATCTTGTGCATATTCGCTTAAATACTTTTCCAGAAAATCACCATTTTCATTACGTTCATGAACATAATCTGCGATTTTATCTTTAACGATTTGTTCAGCTTCATTATAGCTGATTTTTCTTTGATTAGAATATTTTCTAATCCTGTCATAGTAATATTTATGCCCTAATTCATGTAGTATTGGTGCATATATTGTAGTATTCGCAAAGAATCCATTACTTCTATGTAAATAACTTAGAATCTTATCCTTAGTGTTATATCTACTATTTATATACATAATATTGTTTGTTTTGTCATATCCACCTATCGCATCTGCTTCTGCATTAAATATTTCAAAATCAACAACAGCAATTTGCGGCATTTCAAAATCACTAGGCAACATTTCTTTGACTTCGTTCAACAGATTTTCTGTCAATCGTACTGCTTTACTTCTTTTTGTATGGCTAATTTCAGCATATAAATCATAGTGGCTATTGATTACTTTTCGTATTTTTGTTGAGCCAATATCTGAATTTATAGATTTAATTATGTCACTATATTTTGGTCTAAATGTATTAGACATGTAATCGACAGCCAGTTCATTACTTAATCTTTTAAGATAGCTTTTCCTATCACTTCGCAACTTGTATTTCTTTGTCTTACATCTTTGCAATTTTCTCATATAGAATTTCTCCTCTATATTTGTTATTCGCAAAAAAGTACTTAAATCCTCAAAAAAAGTAGTAACTTTTTCATTTAGTTACTACTTTTGTCATAAAAATTAATTTAACACAATTTTATGAATTGCTTCAATGATATCTACAACACTACTTCTAGATACATAAGCGTATGGTTCATCATTTACATATACAATGCAACTATTACCATCATAGCGATAGAAATCCATCTTATATGCAGGATAGTTATCATTATCTAGATTTAAAGTAATTGATACTTCTTTTGTATTAGTACTTGTATCTGTTGTGAATGAATCTACATCTAGTGATGTTAAATCTGACGTTAATGTTTCTACATCAATTTCTGTATCATTATATTTCCAAGTATCATCTTCTTTTGTAAATGTATATTCAGTACCATCTAAACTTATTTCCATAGAAGCTACAGAATCCATGTCACCAGGGAATATTTCTTGATGTCTTAAATCATCATAAGAATTACTTGTTAATGTGTTATATGTCGAACTAGCAATAGAATAGATAATCTTAGAATCATTCATACGAACATATCTTGTGATAGAAGATTCATCTTTGTCATCATCACTAGCTTCATTATATTCTTTTAGTTCTTCTACATTAGACGCAACATATAAAGTTAATGTTTGTTCATCACTACTACCCTTTTCTGTATAGTTCACAGTAATCGTTAAATCAGGATTATTAAATCCATATTCTTCTAGTTCCTCATCTGTAACATTATAAGTAACAGAATTAGTTAAACTTAGATTTTTAATCTTAGAAAGATATGTACTTACAAGATTATTATCTAATGATTTATCACCAACAAAATATTCATCATCGTCACAGATACTTGTACCTTCTGTTTTCGTAATTGTATAGTTTTCGTTACCACTAAAAGTAACAGCAGTTACATCTTTCATTACTGGTATAGAATCATTTAACATTAATGAATTTAGTTCAATGTCATAGCTATCATATGGGTCACTAGCTGTTAAATATACATTACCATCACCAATATCTACATAGCGTTGTTTATCCATCTTAGATTCATCACCTAGTTTTATCGTATAGGTTTTATCTTCTGTAGTGATATTGATTGTACACATAGGACTAGATAAGCCATATTGATCATAGTCTTCTACATTTTCAATTACATATGTAGAAGTAAATGATTTAAACACATTTAATAGATTATTTATCTTAGTTTCATCAAGTGGATAATTGTTGTCATCATCATATAGCCATGATTCATCTTTTGTGAATGACAATGTATTTTTACTAATTGTCCAAGATAGATTCGTTACTGTATCAGGATCTATTTCTAATACAACTTCGCCACCTGTTTTAATATCTTCTTTTTTCTCTTCAATATTTGACACAACAAGTGTCGCAATACTAATTACGATTAATATTACAAATAAGATATAGATATTCTTTTTCTTATACATGTTTCCTCCTCCTATCAATTACCGTGATGATTCCATAAAGCACAAATACACTAGGCACAATACCAATCATCCATCTCTTTAGATTTGAAGCTTCAGAAGAAGAAATTGTTAAATAGTTATAATTTAAACTCTTACTACTAATAGAAATACTATCTTCTTGATTAATTAATTCAGATATAGCATTAATACCTAAATTGATGTTTGCTCCAGAAGAATAAGAATTGTATATATCTTCTAAGAAGTAACTTGATGAAAACCAAATTAATTCACCATCATTATTTGTATTAACTGATACAGCTAAGGCAAATGAACCATCTATATCATCATCTTCTTTTTCATATGTTGTTAAGTTATAACCATCTACTTTACTAAATGAAGTAGAAGATGAGCTTAATAAAGATGTAGCACTAGAACTAGTTGAAACCGTTAAACCTTCTGCTAATGGGAATATTACATAGTAATTTTCATCAATAAGTGGTGTTGTAATATCATTTGAATTAAGCGTAGGAAGTAACATATATGGTTGTGAGAATGTATAGTAATTTCGATCACTTTCTATTACTATTCCTTCGTTTGCTTCGACACCATAATTACTTAATACACTATATAGATTTGTTAAAGTACCTTCACTTGTAGGTCCTGCACTAACAAATAACTTACCACCATTATCTAAATAAGAAATTAGCATTTCTGCTTCTTCATCTGATATATCACTTGTTGGAGCATAAATCATTAGAGCTGACGCATCACTTGGGATTTCATCAATATTTAATAAAGATAATGATTCCGTTTCTATATTTTTCTTTTTAATTTGCTTAGAAAATTCACTAGGTAATTCACTTTCTCCATGACCTTCTAAATAATATATCTTAGGTGTTTCATCACTTGTTACATAGGAAATAGCTGAAGTTAAAGCTCCTTCGCCATCAAATGAATAGTTATAAGAATATGTTGTATAATCTGCATCTGTTAAATAGATATCACTATAAGCGATATATCTATATTTATCGCCACATTCTACGATTAAGCTATTATTTGCAACATCTTCACTAGTATAACTAGAAGTAAATGTAGGATAAGTATCTGGATTCTTCTTTACAACGCTAATATGACTAGATAGGCTTTCATATTTATTCAATAAATTTTCTATTACACTATCTTCTTTATCTGCTTGTACAACCCAATAAATCGTTACATCTTTATCTAACCCATTCACAACAACCTTAGTTCCACTAGTTATAGAATAAAGTTGTGAAGCACTGATATCATATTTAGTCAAAGTACTAGGTAGCTTAGAAAATAAGACATTAACGACTACTAGTATTGCTAAAACAATTGCACTCATTGTAATCGTATAAGAACCACCTTTTAAAGCTACTTTAGAAACTGGTTTTTGTTTAAACTTAAACATTAGTTATACCTCCTTTTCTCAAGAGATTGCACAGTCAAGAAATTCCCAAAGATAATAATTGTTAAATAAAATACGATAGAAGATAAATCAAATACCCCGTTAACAAATGTTGAAAATTGACTGAATAAAGATAATTCTTTCATGAAATTAGGTAATAGATTTGTAAAAGTATCATTAAAGAATACATACATTGATAATGTAAATACGATTAGTAATATTCCAATCACTAAACCTGCAATACCATTTTTCGTTAACATCTTAACAATTAATGCTAATACTATAGAAACAACAATTAATGCAACTAAAGCACCTGTTGTCGTACTAGATACTTGTTCAGATAAAGTTACACTATAGTAATTAAATAAAAACACAACAATGGATATACCAGCCGCAAAGCCTTGGTTATCACTAATAGAAGATATAAACATACCTATAGCAATTAATGCAGAACCTAGCATAAAGAAAGCTAGTAATGAGCCATATGATGTAGGTAAATACACATCACCATATTTAGAGAATATATATGGATAGATGGCTATAACAAGTAGTGGTAATAAATACATTGCGACAAGTGCTAAGTATTTTCCAACTACAATTTCCCATGTTTTTAATGGTAAAGAATATAGTAATTGATCCGTCTTTTGTTTTCTTTCTTCCGCAAAGACTTTCATTGTTAGTAGTGGAATAAATACAACTAGACCAATACTCACAAAACTTAAAACATACTCAAAGTTAGCAACAGAAGCTTGTATGTTATAAAGTAAAGCTCCTACACCAACAAAAAGTAATAACGCTGCACAAAATAAATATACAGTTAAGGAATTAAAGGCCGTTCTTAGTTCATGCTTAAAGATTGCAATCATCAACTTCTTCCTCACTTTCTTCTTGATTATTTTCTTCGTTACTTGTTTCTGTTAATTCTAAGAAAACATCTTCTAGATTTGCCTTATTTGTATGCATTTCATATACAGCAATATCTTTCTTAGCAAAACAAATCGTAATCTTTCCACATATCTCTTTTGCATTAATATTTTCTTCTAATGTAACTTCAACTAAGCTACTACCATTTTTATTTGTTACATTAAATGTCTTTATCCCTTGAATATCTTTTAATATAGATGATATTTCTTCATTGCTTGCCTGTACTTCAAAAACAATTGTACTTGTAGTAACCATAAGCTTTTCTAAGTTTTCTGGTGTATCAAAGGCAACAAGTTTTCCTTTAGATATAATTAATACTTTTTCACATATTGCTTGTACTTCAGATAAGATATGTGAACTTAAAATCACAGTATGATCTTTACCTAAATTCTTAATAAATTCTCTGATTTCAATAATTTGTAATGGATCTAATCCTACAGTAGGTTCATCAAGAATAATAATTTCAGGATGAGCAAGTAAAGCTTGAGCTATACCTACACGTTGTTTATAACCTTTAGATAATTTACTAATGATTCTATCTTTAACGTCTTCTAGTCCTACTTCTTGAATTACTTCTTCAATTTGCTTTTTTAATTCTTTACTCTTTAGTCCTTTAGCTTCACCAACAAATGTTAAATACTCCGTCACTGTTTCATTTAAATAAAGTGGTGGTTGTTCAGGTAAGTAACCAATTAATCTTTTCGCACTTTCTGGTTCTTCCAAGATATCATGACCCCCTATTTTAACTGTTCCTTCACTTAATGAAAGACAACCAGTTAAAATATTCATGGTTGTCGATTTACCTGCTCCATTAGGTCCAAGTAAGCCATAAACATGTTTATCTTCTATCTTAAAAGACAAATCATTTACTGCAAGAAAATCACCATAATACTTGGTCAAATGTTCTACTTCAATCATCAAAATACCTCCTCTTCTTTTAGTATCTTAATGATTCTAGTAAGACGACTTAAAATGAACCTGAAAAATTATAATTCCATGACAAATTTCAGCTTATCTTCACATTGCTTAGCATAGATTTTCCCATTATGTTTATGAATCGTAGCCTTAGCAATAGATAAACCTACACCATTACCACTTATATTTTGATTATGAGATACATCATTACGATAAAAACGATCAAACAAACGATTTAAATCTTTGATCTTTTCATAAAATGTATTTTCTACAACAATAAATATCTTCTTTCCCTTTTTATAGGCATTTAAAGATATATTTCCACCATCTACCGAATATTTAACGGCATTATCTAATAGTATAGATATACATTGTTGCAAAGCCATTTGATCTCCTGTATACATTAAATTTTCTTCTATTGTTTGATTAAATGACTTATGACTTGCTTTAAATACTGGGACAAAAGATTCACTTATTTCCCATAGTGATTCACTTAATGAAAAAGTTGTTTTATTGAGTAATGGTCCTTCTTCTAGCTTAGATAATGTAATCAAGTTATTGATTAACTTAGCTAAGTGAGAAGATTGTTGCTGAATATTTTTTACCCATTCATTATTTTCATATTCTAAATCTAATACATCTGCACTAGTAGAAATAGAAGTTAATGGTGTTTTTAACTCATGAGAAGCATTTGTAATAAATTGTTTCTGTGCTTCCATATTTTTAACATAAGGAGCTATCGCATACTTAGAAAAGAATGTAACTAAAGCAAATACAATCACTAATGAAATAAAGGCAATTACTAGAGTAATAATAAGTAATGTCTTCATCATCTGTATTTCTCTTTCAGAATTTAGAAACAGAATAATTGTATTATCTTCACTAGTCTTTTTTAGATAACGATATCCTTTATAGTAACCACTAGTATGATTACTTTCTTTTATACTACCAGCATATTGTAAAGCATCATCATTTGATAAAGATGCTATATAGTCTTGATATACTTGTACATCATCTTCTTTATATTCCACGGAAAAGAAACGTATCATATAAGGCACTTCTTTAGAATATTTATCTATATTTTCTATTGGTGGAATTCTATCATCTGGTATACCTTCTAATTGAGCTTCATATAGTCTTTCTAATATACCATCTTGATCCTTTGTAATAGATACATAGTTCCAGATATTTACAAAACAAGACAAAGAAAAAATAACCATAAAAAAGGCTATCATAGCGACAAATATAAAACGCCATCTCATCTTCTTTAACATGTTATTTCCTCTAGTGCATATCCTGCACCACGTATTGTCTTTATTTCTAAATTTGATCCTACTTGTTTTAACTTTCTTCTTAAAAAACCAATATAAGTCCAAACAACATCTATATCAGCACTACTATCAATATCCCATACTTTTTCCATTAATAATTCACTAGAAAATACCCTCTTAGGATTTCTTAAGAATAGTTCTAATAGTTGAAATTCTTTATTATTTAACTTCACTTCATCATTACTAGTTTTTAATACATATTGATTTAAATCTAGTGTTGTATTACCAACGGATAAACTAGAACTAGTATAAACATGACTTCTTCTAGATAATGCTCTAACACGAGCTAAAAATTCACTAGCAACAAATGGTTTCGGTAAATAATCATCTGCACCAGCATCTAGCCCTAGAACACGGTCTTGCACTTCACTTTTCGCTGTCAAAAATAATACAGGTGTATGAATCCCTTTTGATCGTATTGTAGTTAGTACTTCTATACCATCTTTTAATGGCATCATAATATCTAATACAATCACATCATATGCTGTATTTTCTATATAACTTAAAGCAGCTACCCCATCATATACAGAATCTACTGTATATTTATTTTTTTCTAGCATCACCTTAAGTGCTTTATTAATACTAATTTCATCCTCAGCTATCAGTATACGCATGTAACTATTATTACATCACTCACCTAAAATGAACCTGAAATTAAAGTGAATTAATCAGTGGATTCTAGGAAGATTTTTTCACTAAAGCCACCTCTATCATCTGCTTTCTTTTTCCTTAAAGCTTCTAATTCTTCTAAAGTATATCCTCTAGCAATACATATAGCTTGTAATACTTCTAATACATCAGCCATTTCTTCTAGATTTTTATCTTTTTGATATTCCGCTACTTCTTCATTTAGTTTTTCTTCTAAAGCAGATAGATATTCTTCATCTGATAAGATATGTGTTTTACAAGTTCTACCATCTGCTTCAATGATTTCAGGTATTTTATCCCTAACTAATTTATTCATTACTTTCATTATTTTCTCCTATTCAAGATTCCAAATCTTATATCCTTGTCTTCTAGCTGAATCATATACAGGTCTCATATTTTTATCTAAAATATTTTGAAATTCTTCTTTTGTATTTCCTTTTCGATACAATTCTTGATTAGCCCAAATAGAATGTAAGTTATCCCTGTAGCATGCTTCATATAATTTATATATACCTGGCATTTCATATAACGATTCATATAAAGTGAATTGATTATTCGCAAACTTATCAAAAAATAAATCCCATTTAGGTAAGTTATTACTCTTTACTGAATTTAGGGAAGAATCCATAGGCATTAAATTCCATAATTCATCATTCATTACAAATGACCATGGTATAAAATGATCTAAGTCATATTCACTTGTATCAATCGGTTCATCTTTAAATACATCTACTATAGGCTTTACATCTAATATTGCATCCCATAACTTTCTAGCATTATTTAATTTTCTAGTTTTTTCTTCTGCAGGAGATAATTTATATACAAGTCCAGGTACTTCTGGATTATTATTTTGAAGCCATTTCACTTTTTCTAATTGAATCCAGCCAAGAATATTCACTGTATTATCTTTAATCATCTCTATCCAACTATCATTAAAAGTTATCTTTCTTTTTAATCCTTTATCACCATTAAATGTATATGGAAGTAATATTTCTGTACTACTTAGCTCGTTATAATAAGTCATCATTTGATTAGCACTACTATTCAAATTAATTTTCTTACTACCTCTATTCGCAAATCCAGATAATGCTTTATAGGGAACATTTAAAGTAAGTGTTTGTTTATAATCAAGAAGAGCCCTATCGCTAGAATACTTTTCTAGCATATTTTGTATTTCTACAGCACTAGCATTACTTGTTAAATCACTTAACGTCTGTAGTCTTAATACTGCTTTTTCTAAACTATCTTTAATGATACCTTGACCATATATACCACTTAAATGAATATGATATTCAAGAACAGAATACCAAGCATTTGTAATCATTGTATTAATGATTTCTTCATAAGTCGCTTCTACTTTATTGAGTGATATAAGTTGAACTATAGCTTCTAACCAATAAAACTTATAACAATAGGAAGGAGAATTCATCATCTTAGAAAATCCTTCTATATCTAAAGCATTATAGTATTTCTTATCTATGAATAATTCTGACAAAGTATCACCTTCTTTAACAATATAATACAACAAAGGGTTCATTAAACTGAATGAATTCTTACTCTACCCTATATTTTACATAATAAAAACACATAGAAGAATTTCCCCTATGTGCTTATTTGATATAGCCTTAATTATTTAGCTTCATTTTCAGCAGCATTTCTACCAGCGATTCTTCCAAATACTAAGCAATCAACGATAGCATTACCACCAACACGGTTACCTCCATGGATACCACCAACTACTTCTCCAGCAGCATATAGATTGTTAATAACTGAACCATCTTCTTTCAATACCTGTGTTTCTGTATTAATTGTTACGCCACCCATTGTATGATGAACTGATGGTGTTCTAGGAATAGCATACCAAGGATTATCTTCTTGAAGAATTGTGAATAGTTTTCTTCCATATTCATCTGAAGATGCATTATTTTTAACATTTTCGTTATATTCATCAACTTCAGCTTTTACTGTTTCATAATCCCAATCTAATTTAGAACATAAATCTTCTAACGTATCCCCTTTAATTACATCTCCTGAATTTAGCAATTCATTTAGAGGAACTCCAGTTAAATCATATGTATTGTCAGGATCTGTAATAACTGAACCTGATTCTAGCATATAGAATAAACCATCTTCTTGAGCTAATGCTGCAAGAGAAATATCATCACGTCTACCATCTTCTCCAATGAATCTTTCACCATCCGAATTTACAAATAGATATCCAGCTGCTTCTTGAGGAGCAACATAACCATATGTACAATTTCCTGTTTTAGGACTTGTTGTTTGTAACAATTGAATTTGATCCATATCTCTTAGACCTGCACCAATTTCTGTAGCCATTGTAATTCCATCTCCTGTCATACCAGGAAGGTTTGTACTCTTACGAGTAGTTAAATCAGGCCATTTACCAGATGTGTTATATTTTTGTACCATTTCTAAGTTTCCTGCGAATCCACCTGTAGCTAAAACAACACCATTATTAGCATGAATTGTATATGTATTTCCATCTTTGTCTTCAGCTTCAACAGAAGTAACATTTCCTTCATCATCCACAATAATATGTTTAGCAGCTGTATCTAGCATAATATTGCAATCTCTATCTTCTAAAGTATTTGTTAGTGCTTTAATAAATCCAATACCTGCTGTATCAACTGATTTATGTGTTCTTTGATATAAAGATCCTGCACCTTGAACAATACGGTCTTGATATTCGTAACCGTGGTTTACTAACCAATCTAATGTATCTTTTGCATTTGATGTCATTGTAGAAATTAGTTTCAAGTCTCCTACATGGTCACCAGCATTATATGTTTGTAATGTAAACCAATTAACACTATCGAATAAATCAGTACGTCCACTCGCTTTATATTCATCCCATTCTTTTTGAACTGCTGCAATTAATTCAGCATGTTCTTCATTTGCTGGTTCTTCAGCTAAAGCATCTTCAATTAATTGTTTTACACCATCTGTCATTTCTACTTGGCTTTGTAAATCTGAATCTGGACAGTTGTATATTCCACCAGACACCATTGTATTCCCACCTACATATCCTTCTTTTTCAAGAATGATTACACTTTTTTCTTCATCAGTAGCGGATACTGCTGCAGATAAGCCAGCACCTCCTCCACCAAGAATTACAACATCTGCTGTTAAATCAGTTGTTTCAGGCACTTCTTTTTCAATAGGTGTAGATAAATTATTTGGATCTCCCCCTGCTTGTTTCACTGCATCTTTTACTGCTGTTAGTATCGCATTACTAGAAACAGTTGAGCCAGAAATTACATCAACATTTAAAGTTTGATGTTCAATAATTTCTTGTGGTATATCACTTAATGCTCGATCAGACACACCTGGGCTTTCATATGATTGTGTCACCGTAATATCAGTAATTTCCGATTCACTAAATGTTACATCTAATGTTACTGTCGCATTATGTCCTTGTGCACTTGCAGTATATGTTCCAGCTTTATACGAATTAGTAGCTGAAGTTTCTACTCCACTTGCTTTGTCTAATGCTAATTTTGTAGCCTCTTGAACAGCTGAACTTGTTACGCTTGCCCCTGTAACAGCATCAATTTCAGAAGATTGCTTTTCAAGAATCTCATTTTTTAGAGTTTCTAAAGCTGCACCACCTACTGTTTCTGTTTCATCTTTTCCATCAATTGTTACATCTGTAATTTTATTAGAATCAACAGTTACTGTGACAGTAACATCTCCTCCAAATCCTTTTGCAGTACCACTATAAGTACCACTTGTGTACTTTCCAGTAGATTCTGAACTACTGGAGCATGCACCTAGGCTTAAAGCCATAAATGCACTTAATAATAAACTTGTGATTTTTTTCATAATCCCTCCATGACTTTATTATATTTTTCACAAATTCGATTTGAAAGCAATTTTAATATGATAGA
>CAVAZS010000068.1:0-12736 GCA_963593385.1 Lachnospiraceae bacterium
ATATGAATATATTAAAATTAATTTAAACGAACAAACAAAAGAAAATATTAAAGCATATACATTATCAGGTGTATTAATTGTTATCACGTTTTTTATCTTTAAGAATATTTCAATTATTTTAAATTTTTTATCTAGTTTTTGGAGTACATTAATGCCATTTGTGCTTGGCTTCGCATTTGCATTTATTCTAATTCCACTACGAAGATTAATTGAAAATGATTTATTTAAAAGATTAAATTGGACAAAAAAGACAAAGCGTAATGTATCTGTTTTAATCACAATGATTATATTCGCTATTGTGATTGCAAGTTTCTTCATTGTATTAATTCCACAACTAGTTTCTAGTGCGAAAACATTAATCAGTTCATTTGATGGATATGTAAATACATTTACTTCATTCTTTGAACAATTTGAAATACAAGAAGAATACCGAACAATATTTGATGGTTTAATTTCTGCTTTAGAATCATTCGTTAATTCATTAGTATCTGGCGAAAAGAATGTTATTAGTACAATTGTAAGTTATTCAGTATCGTTCATTTCCAGCGTCTTCAATGTATTTATTGCATTAATTATTACAGTATATTTGCTTGTTGATGAAGAACGATTTAAAGATCAAATAAGTAGAGTCATAAAAGCTGTATTTGGTAAGACTATTTCCAAAAATATATTTTATGTATCAGAGTTAACATCTAAGATGTTTAATAGTTTTATTTTTGGTAAAGCTTTTGATTCATTAATTATTGGAATTATATGTTGGATTGGCACTGCTATATTGCGTATGCCTTATGCAACATTAATATCATTCATTGTTGGTTTAACAAATATGATTCCTGTATTTGGACCATTCATTGGTGCTATACCTTGTATCTTTATATTGTTATTTATTAGTCCAATAAAAGCTTTAGAATTTACGATATTTGTCTTTGCATTACAACAAGTAGATGGAAATATTATAGGACCTAAGATTTTGGGTGATTCATTAGGACTACCAGCACTTTGGGTTATGTTTGCGATTATTGTTGGTGGAGGATTATTTGGTATATTAGGAATGTTCTTTGGTGTACCACTATTCTCTGTAATATATGTATTAATACGTGATAGTGTGAATAAGAAACTAAAAGAGGAGGAAGAAAATGGAAGCGATTAAAGAAAGAAAAGATATGGATCCTAACTATATGTGGGATTTAACACCTTTATTCAAAAATGATGAAGAATGGGAAAAAGAATTAAACGGTTTTGATTCAAAAATAAATGAATTAGTTAGTTATCAAGGAAAGTTAACTGATGCTAGTACAATTCATGAGTTTTTTGAAAAAGAAACTAGTTCAATGCGTATATTTGAAAATGTATTCTGCTATGCATCACTAAGAAGAAGTGAAGATACTAGAGCGAAAGAAGCTCAACAAATGTATTCTAAAGCTATGGCAAAATATGTTTATTTTGTTTCAGCTATTTCTTTTGCAGAACCTGAAATTTTAACTTTATCTAAAGAAAAATTAGAAGAAATTGCTAGTAGTGAAGTGATGAAAGATTATGCTTTTGCGTTTAATCAATTGATTTTGAAAAAGCCACATACATTATCTTCTTCAGAAGAAAAATTATTAGCTTCTTTCGGCGAAGTATTAAGTGCACCAGGTCAAATAGCAGATAATTTACAAGATGCTGACTTAGTATTTGATAGTGTTTTAGATGGTGAGGGAAAAGAAGTAGAACTAAGTGGTTCAAATTATATTGCTTTACAAAGCTCATCAGATAGAGAATTACGTAAAAATTCTTTTATGAGTTATTACAAAACTTATAAACAACATATTAATACATTTGCGGCTACTTACAGTGCTAATGTTAAAGCTGCTGTAGCTGAAGCTAGTGTTAGAAATTATGAATCTTCTAGAGATATGTCATTATCACAAAATCATATTCCTCTTTCTGTTTATGACAATTTAATTGATACAGTGCATAAATTTATGCCATTAATGTATCGCTATGAAAAATTAAGAAAAGAAATCTTAAATCTAGATGAATTACATTACTATGATTTATATGCACCATTAGTTCAAGGTGACAATAAGAAATATACATATGAAGAAGCTCAACAAATGGTATTAGATGCAGTAAAACCATTAGGTGAAAATTACTCAGAAATTGTTAAGAGTGCATTTAAAGAAAGATGGATTGATGTTTACCCAAATAAAGGTAAGAGTGGTGGGGCATATAGTAGTGGAACATATGATTCTAGACCATATATTATGACTAACTTTACAGGTACATTAGATAGTGTATCTACAATTGCTCATGAAATGGGACATTCATTACATACATGGCATTCTAGTCATACGCAACCTGCACAATATGCTAATTACACATTATTTGTTGCGGAAGTAGCTTCTACAGTAAATGAAAATTTATTAATTGAACAATTATTAAGTAATACAACGGATCCTGTCACAAGACTTTCTTATTTAAATCAATATTTAGAAGGATTTAAAGGTACAGTTTATCGTCAAACAATGTTTGCAGAATTTGAGAAAGAAGCTCATGCTATGGCAGAAAGAGGAGAACCATTAGATCCAGCTAGCTTAAATGCTTTGTATGCAAAATTAATTCATGAATATTTTGGTGATGAATTAGTAATGGATGAAGAAGTTCAGTATGAATGGGCTCGTATTCCTCATTTCTATCGTCCTTTCTATGTATATGTTTATGCAACAGGGTATTCTACTGCAGTAGCTTTATCTGAAGGTATCTTAAATGAAGGAGAAACAGCAGTTAAGCGTTACTTAGAATTCTTATCTATGGGTGGTAGTGCTTATCCATTAGATGAACTAAAACATGCTGGCGTAGACTTAACAACACCATTACCTATAGAAACAGCATTAAAGAAATTTGAAAAAGTATTAGTTGATGCGGAAGAAACATTTAAAGCATTAAAAAATAAATAGGTGATTTATGACATACCAAAATTATGTTTTTGATATGGGTAAAGTTCTAATCGACTATGATATAGACAATGTTATACGTGAATATACAAGTGACCCAAACATCATAAGAGAAGTAGAACTAATTACTTTTGAGTCTGGAGAATGGATTCAGCTTGATGCAGGTCTAATGAGCGAAGAAGAAGGCTTAGAAGAAATGCTAAGACATGCTAGTAGTGATGAAGTAAGAGAAATCACAAAGAAAAGCTTTTGGAATTGGCATAAATACAATATGCGTCCAAAAGAAGGTATGGCAGAACTAGTTGAAGATTTAAAACAAAGAGGAAAGAAAATCTATGTTCTTTCTAATGCAAGTATTCGCTTATTAGATTGTTATAAAGATTACATGCCTAGACCTGATTTATTTGATGGTGTCTTATTTTCAGCAAGTGTGAAGTATATTAAGCCACAAAGAAAGATTTATGAAATATTCTTTGAACAATTTTCTTTAAAACCTGAAGAATGTTACTTCATTGATGATCGTAAAGGAAATATTGATGGCTCTAGAGAAGTTGGCATGGAAGGCTATGTTTTTGATGGCAATGTTGAAAAGTTAAAGACAGTGATTTATCAAAACGAAGGTTGGCAAAAATAAACGATTTGTCGTATAATCACATTAAAGCGTTAAAAAAAGACTAGTAACTGCTTAGAAGATCAAAGAGAGAAGTACGATAGGCTGTGAGTGCTTCGTTTGGAAAGCAGTGAATTCACTTTTCAGTGGGATTAATACTCTCCGTAGATCTACGTTACAGACAAATTAAGTGCGTGTTTTATAACACGAAATGGGATGGTACCGCGCGAGATGCGTTCCTATATGGAATGCATCTTTTATATTTTTAGGAGGATAGTATGGACGAGAAAATTGAACAAGTACAAAAAGAAGCGTTAGATGCGATAGCTAGTGCCCAAAATATTGAAGAATTAAAAAATATTCGTATTCAATATTTAGGTAAAAAAGGAAGTATTCAAGCTTTAATGTCTATGATGAAAGACTTAAGCAAAGAAGAAAAACCTGCTTTTGGACAAAAAGTAAATGTATGTAAGACAACAGTTACAGAAAGCTTAGAGGCAAAACAAAAAACATTAGAAGCTAGTGCATTATTAGAAAAATTAGAAGAAGAAAAGATTGATATCACATTAGCTGGTGACAAGATGAATGTTGGAACAGTTCATCCACTACATTTGATTCAACAAGAAATTGAAGATTTATTTGTTGGTATGGGTTATAAGATTGCGGAAGGTCCAGAAGTAGAACTAGACCACTATAACTTTGAATTAGCAAATATTCCTAAGGACCACCCAGCAAGAGATATGCAAGATACTTTCTATATTGATCCAAATACATTGTTAAGAACACATACTACAGCAATGCAAATGAGAGAATTAGAAAAAGCTAAGGGACAAGTACCTATCAAATTAATTTGTCCTGGTAAAGTATATCGTCGTGATGATGACGATGCGACTCATAGCCATCAATTTATGCAATGTGAAGGCTTAGTTGTAGGTGAAAATATTACATTAGCAGATTTAAAAGGGACTTTAGAGTTTATGGCTAATGCAATGTTTGGTGAAGGAAGAACAGTTCGTTTTAGACCAAGTTATTTCCCATTTACAGAACCATCTGTAGAAGTAGATGTAAGCTGCCCATTCTGTAATGGTAAAGGATGTAATGTATGTAAAGGATCTGGTTGGATTGAAATTCTAGGTGCAGGTATGGTACATCCTCATGTATTAGAAATGAATGGCTTTGATTCCGAAAAATATACTGGATTTGCCTTTGGTGTAGGTCTAGAAAGAGTCGCAATGCTTAAGTATGGTATTGATGATATTCGTAACTTCTATACAAATGATAGTCGTTTCTTAAGCACATTTGATCGCTTTGATTAATTAGGGGGAATAGTAAGATGAAATTAAGTTATAAATGGTTAAGTGAATATGTAGATTTACATGATATTACTCCCGAAGAGTTAGCTAATAAAATGACTACTGCAGGACTTGAAGTAGAAGGTATTGATCCTGTTGCTCAAGGAACAGGACTAGTTATTGGTGAAGTATTAGAATGTACTAATCATCCAGATAGTGATCATTTACATATTACAAAAACAAGAATTGGGGATAAGCCAGAAGATGTATTCCAAATTGTTTGTGGTGCCCCAAATTGCCGTAAAGGATTAAAAGTTATCGTTGCGAAAAATGGTGCAGAACTTCCTGGTGGAAAAATTATTGCAAAACCAGTTAGAGGTGAAGAAAGCAATGGTATGTTATGTGCTTTATTTGAATTAGGTGTAGATAAACATTCTTTAACTGAAGCACAATTAAATGGTATTGAAGAATTACCAGCAGATGCTCCAGTTGGGGAAACAGATGTATTAGGATATTTAGGATTAGATGACACAATCTTAGATGTTTCATTAACACCAAATAGAGCAGATTGTAGTGCGATGTGGAATATGGCTAAAGAAGTTGGTGCTATTTTACATCGTGAAGTTAAGTGGCCAAGTTATGAGGGCAAGAGTGATATTGGTAGTGCTACTGATTTTAAGATTAAGTTAGAAACAGAAAAATGTGCTACATATTATGGTAAAGTTGTAAAACATGTAAAAGTAGGACCTAGTCCTAAATGGATGGTGAACTATCTTCATGCGGCTGGAATGAATTCTATTAACAACGTTGTAGATATTTCTAACTTTGTAATGCTTGAAACAGGTCAACCTCTACACTATTACAACTATGCAAAATTACCTCATCATGAAATTACTGTTGTTGATGATAGAGAATTAAAGATAACTGCTCTTGATGGTGTAGAATTCCCTGTTCAAAAAGAAGATATTCTAATTACTACTGGTGGAGAAGCTACAGGTATTGCAGGTATTATGGGTGGCGAAGAAAGCATGATTGATGAAAGTACAGATAGTATCTTCATTGAAGCAGCACAATTCAATCCTGTAAACATTAGACGTACTTCTATTCGTTTAAATCTAATTACTGAAGCGGCACAAAGATTTACAAAAGGTATTGAACCTCTTGCAATGAAAAAAGCAATGGATCGTTCAATTCAATTGTTAACAGAATATGCAGAAGCAGATGGTTTTGAAGAAACTGTTGTAGTTGGTAAGAATGAATATAAACAAGTTACAGTGAAAGAAACACTAACACATTGTAATAACTTATTAGGTACTTCATTTACAATGGATCAAGTTAAAGGTGTATTAGAATCACTAGATTTTAAGCCAGAAGTAAATGGTGATGAAATTACTTCATATATTCCTTCATATCGTACAGATATTGAAAGAGCAGCAGATATTGATGAAGAAGTTATTCGTTTAATCGGTTTTGATTCATTAGGATCAACACTTCCTTATATGGCCGCAACTGTTGGTAAATTATCACCAATTCAAAAATTACGTAGAACAGTAACATCTTTAATGAATGGCTATAACTTAAGCGAAATTGTTACATATACATTAGTAAATGATGCATTTGTAGAAGATACATTTATGCCTGCAGGCGAACCTATTGCCTTAGCTATGCCAATGAGTGAAGCGAGAAAATATATTCGTACAGGATTAATGAATAGTGTATTAGAATGTGTTCAATATAATGAAGCACATCAAAATACAAATAATAACTTCTTTGAAATTTCATGTGTATATGGAAAAGATGTACAAGATGAAAGATTAGCAGTTGTATTAGATGGTAATTTAGTAAATGATCCATTACATAAACGTGAGACAAAAGGTGATTTCTATGCACTAAAAGGCATTCTCATGACGATGTTAAATAAACTTGGATTTACAAGTTCTCGTATTCAAATTAAAGAGAATACAAGAGATGTAGAACATTTCCATCCATATCGTAGTGCTGAATTATATTTAGATAAAAAATTATTAGGTGTATTTGGTGAAGTTCATCCAACATATGCAAAAAAATATGATTTAAAACATGTTGTATATGGTGAAATTTCTATTTATCCACTAGTTGAAGCTAAAAAAGGTAAATTGCATTATACAGCACTAGATAAATATCCTAGTGTATCAAGAGATATTGCTTTAGTTATTGATAAAGATACAAGTGCAGAAAAAATCTTAGATACAGTAAGAAGAGCTGGTAAGAAACTTGTTAAATCTCTAGAAATATTCGATGTATATGAAGGAGAACATGTAGAAGCTGGTAAGAAATCTATTGCATTACATATTGTTTACCAAGCTAGTGATCATACATTAAATGAAGAAGAAATCACAGCGGTTCATAATACAATCTTGAATGATTTAAATACAAAAATTAATGCTGAATTAAGAGCATAAATAAAATGAAAGGATACTACCAAATGAAAGGTAATATCCTTTTTTTTGTTATCTTGAAGCGTGACGCATTTGCTTATTTGTATACATTCTTTGGTCAGCAATGATACGTAACTTAGATTCATCATTTGTATCTATTGGATAGATAGCATAACCGCAACTTGTGCCTATATTTAATGTAATATCATCGAAGATATATGGCTTTTCTATTGCATGATGAATACGCTCAATTACTTTTTCAGCAAACTCATTAGAAGATTGATTAAAGATAATTGTAAATTCATCTCCACCTATGCGAAATACAAAATCATCACTTCTTGTACAATGTTGAAGTCTTTGTGCAACTTCTTTTAGTAATTTATCACCTGTATCATGACCATACGTATCATTAACATCTTTAAAATGGTCTAAGTCTAAATAGAATAAGATAAATGGATGATTTTCTAAAGCTTTACGATGTAATGTTGTACTAAAGAATCTTTCATTGAATAGTCCTGTTAGACCATCAGTATTAGCTAAATTTTCTAGTTCATGTTGAGCACCAATATCTTGTCCAATTAACATTACTTTTGAAACAACACCATTTTCAAATTCTAATGGAATAACATTCATCATTAAGAATACATTTTCTGTCCTTTTTGCATATTCGATAGTCATGATATCATCTGTAGACTTCATATGATTTTGAAGATAGTCTTTTTTTAATAAGTCATATATTTTGATATGATCTGAATCGTTTAAAACAATATAGTTTTTTGATATTGCATTAATAAAATCATCATATAAACCAGTTTTAGGATATAAAGGAGAATCTTCTTGACCATAGTATTCGTACGTATCATTTTTTAAATTTCCTACGGCATATCTTGTGACTATTTGTTTGAATCCTGTTAATAAAGCTTCTTTTAATTCTTTTTCTGAATACAAACGATTATTTTCTAAGATAGTTTTTTGTATTGTATTCTTTTGCGTATTTATTTTTTCTTGGGTTTTATGATAGAAAATCCAAATGAATAAGAATGATGCGACAATTGCTAAAGCTAAAATAGACAATAGTGTGATTGTCTGTACTTGTACTAATGACCCACATACACTATTGATATCAACCATGGCAATAATTGACCAATCATCAATTCCAACAGGTATAGACAATAAATAATATTCGGTATCATTATATGTAATTTTTATACTTGTTTCTTCTAATGCTTGTGTATGTTCCTTGAAATAATCATTACTAAAATTTGTTTGAAACGTAAAATGTTCAGGCATAAAATCATAGAAATTTTGGACGAAATCAACGATTTCTGTTTTTGATTCAAGTGCTAAGACAACATCTCCCTTAGTATTAACGATATAGCTATCACTTTTTCTATCTTTATTTTTTGCACTGATTACAGTTTGAATAATATCAGGATTATAACTTACAGCAATTCCTGTATAAGTTATGCCATCATATGTAATGGCTTTATCTAAAGGAGCAGCGAAAACGATTTTCCGTTCATTATTTGTGGAAATATATGTAGAAATAATTGGCTTTTGTTCCTCATACATTTCTGTAAATATATTTTCTATACTATTGGCTGAACCTACTCGTGAAGAAGCAGTTAAGAAGTTTGTATCCTCGTTAAATAAATAGAAGTCACTGACATTCCATGAGTCTTTTTCGTAAGCTAAATCTTTCCATAATGATATTGCATATTCAGGATCATCTATGGCTGCTAAACGATTATTCCAATCAGATAATAAATTCCAATTTCGTTGTACAAATAACGTGAAGGTAGTATTAATTTGTTCATATGTAGAAAATAAACTATTTGTACCTTCAAGATAAATTAAATTTTGAATATAACTCTGGTAGGCGAAAAAAGAAATAAGTTCAATAAAGATGAATGTTGCGATAATAAAATAAAACTTCTTTTTCTTCATGATTTTCTCCTATCTCTTTAATTAATTATAAATGATACTAGTTATATTTCGGTTATAAAAAAATCCCAGTAGTGGGGATTACTGAGATTTCATCTTTCTATGATAAGAAAGGGAGGGAGTCAGGTGTGTTAGTTCATCTGACATATATAAAGATACATGAAATCAATGAAAGATAGGTGCATTCTATGTGAAGGAAATGTGAATAATTTTGTGATTTTATGTTACATTAGATTTATGAATAAATTTAGTGAACGTATATATTATATGATGCATGATGATGCAAATGATGAACCTTATCTTTTTTATATTAAAGGTGATCGTTTTAGTATTCAAATTGATGCAGGTAATTCTCCAGCAAGCTTCAAAAAGTTTGAAGAAATACAAAGACAAGAAAATCTTGAAAAGCCTAGTTTACTTGTATTAACACATTGGCATTGGGATCATACATTTGGCTTAACTAGTGCTAAGTGTCCAGTTCTTGCGACAAAGAAGACACAAAGATATCTAAAAGAAGTAAAAGAGTGGAAGTGGACAGAAGAAGCGATGAAAGAAAGAATCCAAAAGAAAAAGGATATTCCTTTTTGCTATGAAAAAATGCATGTAGAATATCCTGATATTTCTAAAATAGAAACTAGACTAGCAGATGTTGTGATTGATTCTAATGTATCAATAGATCTTGGTGGAGTTAGTTGTGAACTGATTCCTCATGATTCTCCACATACTAGAGATGCACTATTTATTTACATTCCTAGTGAAAAAGTACTCATTGGAGGAGACGCAGAATACGAAGATTATTATGACAATGATTCAAAATATGATCTTAGTCGTTTAAGAGATTTTATTGCTTTTATTTCCTCGATTGATTTTGAATATTATCTTCATGGTCACGATAATCTCTACCTAACAAAAGAACAATTATTAGAGAAAATGAATTCACATCTAATGTTCTAGGTTATCTTTCTTAAGATAGCCTTCTTTTTTTAAAAACAGTAATATAGGAATATAAGTAAGTATTGGTAAAACAATGCCACTATAAGGATTGGCAGATTGTACTAAGCTATTGTATATAGCGTGATAGATAATGGATACGGATAATATTGCAAATATTCCTGTATAAAGTAACTTCTTTTGTGTTTTGATATAAATAAGACCATTACCAATTACTAAGCAACATACACCATGCATTAATGCAGAACCAAATCCTCGAATAAAAGCCCAAAGAATTGTGGCACTATCAATATATGTTACAAGACTCCATACATTTTCTAGTAATGCAAAACCAATGCCAATAGCCATAGATACTTCTAAAATACTTTGCTTATTATTTGAAATAAATAAAGCATAGAAGATAATCGGTATCGCTTTTAATATTTCTTCAACAATTGGTGTAATTGTCGTTGTTGCATAAATCCAATCTTCAGTGATGGAGTAAACAATAATTGGATTAATTTCTGATGCTAAGATACATACAATCATACCTAGTATAAGAAATAAAACTAATCTTTGTGATTTTTTATCTAACATCCAAAGCATCATGAATAATGGAATGTTTAAGGATATAAATAAGATATAAACTAAATTTTCCATTGATTTAAACTCCTTGTGATAAAGAATGTTAGTAATAAACAAAGTAATATTGTTATATACTCTAAAATATATGAATCTAATCCTTGTATTTGCATATAAATACTAATACAAGTAAGTAGTGATAAAACTAAAGAAATAATATTACATGGTTTAACTAATTTTAAAAACTTAAAACCCATATCTGGAAGGATTAGTTGCTTTAAACTGTAATAAGAAGATAAAGCAATAGGTAATGTTAATAACCCATAAACTATCTTTAAAGTATGATTTGCTACAAAATGAATATTAATATACATGAATAAAATAATACATATTGGAGCGATTAAAGATATTAAACGATATTTTCTTAATTCTTTTGATCCATCGTCCATAATATGATTCATTACGCCAAAGTTAGTAGATGTTAAAAATAGATATGAACCAAATATACATACATATTTCAAATTGAATCCACTAGGTAAAGCTCCAAAAGAATATATTGTGACATATTCATATAGCTTTCCTAAAGCAAAACAACCAATAGCCGCAATATATATTTTTAAATATAAAGCAACTTTTTTCTTATATATTTTAGAAATTAAATATAGAAAACAAGAACCTGTTATCAAAAAAGATATCCATTCTAACGACATGTTATATTACTCTTTTCTTTCTTTTTAAATTGATGAATGCAATGATTGTTAGTATACATAGAATCAAAATGACGAATAGTAGATTGCCATTACCAAACATACTAGCAGTAGGGGACAAAGATATTCCTTTTGAATTAACATCACGCCATGATGAATCTTGGTATAATTCTCCACCACTCATAAATACTCTTTTAGCATTTTGATCATCGTTTAGATATGCATCCATCCATTTAGCAGTGTAATAGATGATTCGTTCGTAATTTGTAATTACACTTGTATGAATCCCACCAACTAATGATGCATAAGCTGCTGGACCTTCTGCTTTATTATATGTAGGTTTAACCCACATTGAAGATAATACAACTAAATCTAATGTTCCTGTTAAGAATAGTGTAGGAGTAGTAATTCCAGTACGTTCGCTTGATGTATTACTACCTGCAATAGAAACGGATGCTTTAATACGACTATCTTTTTTTGCGGCATTAACAGTACTTCTACCACCTTGCGAATGTCCTGCAGCACCGATTTTATTTGTGTCTATCTTTTTATAGAAGATACTATCAGCATTAGCATTTTCTCCAAGAATATAATCGATTTGTTTAATTTGAGAATCACCACTAGCAGACATTGTTTCAGAACTCGCAACAACGACATAACCTTTTGAAGCTAAAGCACATAATGCATTCCAATATAATCCTGGAGCACATGCTGTTCCATTAGCCCATACGACTACAGGCCATTTTTGATTACTACTAGTTAATTCTTTAGGATATATAACAATATATCCTGAAATAATTTTGGAAAAATCACCTGTATAAGCTACTTCATAATCTGAACTAGATATTGTTTTCGTTTTATTTTCAGCATAAATTGTTGGAATGTTACATAAAGGAAATAGAAATGTGAAGGATAATAATAAGCATAAGATTGTTTTGAAAATTCTAGTCATAACGCTGTTTCCTTTCTCTAATATTATTTTACCTGAAATACTATAGAAATACTAAATGAAACATATATTGTGAAATTATGTGAATGCTTCACTTTTTGATTTTTTGTGTTAATATATAGTCACTGGTAACACAGAAAGGACATGATGATATTATATGAGAAACATCAATGATTTAACCATGTGTATGGTTGATTATGAGACCGATGTTTCTGTAGTTCGTGAATTTATGACGAACATTGAGTTTCAAAAACTTTTAACTGAAGAACAAAACGGAAATATCCGTATTGTCAATCATACAGAACTAGGTTTCACAAAGAAGGTTTAATGCCTTCTTTTTTTGTATATCGTAAAAAAATAAAAAAT
>CAVAZS010000069.1:0-12474 GCA_963593385.1 Lachnospiraceae bacterium
TAGAAGATATCATTGAAGAATTAGTTGGCGAAATTTGGGATGAACATGATATTGTCAAGGAATATTACAAACAATTAAGTGAGAATAGTTTCCTAGTTCGTTGTGATGCGGATATTGATGATAT
The DNA here is from genome assembly GCA_963593385.1 of Lachnospiraceae bacterium. GTDB lineage: Bacteria > Bacillota_I > Bacilli_A > Erysipelotrichales > Erysipelotrichaceae > Bulleidia. The sequence continues at coordinate 125 of CAVAZS010000069.1, forward strand.
GATGGAACGCTTTAATGTAGAAATAGATGATGAAGAATATGAATTTATCACTGTTTCTGGGTGGCTAATTGATGAGCTAGATGGTATTCCTGTGGTTGGTCAAACTTTAGATTATAAGAATTTGCATATTCTTGTTACGAAAGCTGATCAAAGAAAAGTTTATGAAATTCAGGTGGATATTAAAGAACCTGAAGAAGGAAAGGAAGAAGACGATTAATATCGTCTTTCATGTTATATGTATCAATTTTTTGTGGAAGATCCTGTTAATGTAGGAGAAAAAATAGTTTTATCAAAAGAACAATCACATCATGCTTTAAGTGTATTGCGTTTACATCATGAAAAAGTTCGTATTGTATATCATGGTGAAGCTTATTTTGGTGATGGATATAGTGAAAATAAGAATTTTGTTGTAGATATTCAAGAACAGGATTTAAGTGAAAAAGAATTACCATGTAATGTCACTTTAATGATGGGATTAATTAGAAAAGAAAAGATGGAATTTGTTTTGCAAAAATGTACAGAGCTAGGCGTAACAAAAATTATTCCATTTGTTTCTAGTCGAGCAATAGTGCATTATGATGCTAATAAAGTAAATAAAGTTTTACAGAGATGGAATTCGATACTTGAAGAATCCAGCGCTCAATGTAAAAGAAATATGATTCCTGAATTAACAGAAATTGTTTCTTTTAAAAATTTGATACAGTATAAAGAAGAACAAAATTATATTGCATATGAAAATGCAAATTGTGAACATCATTTATTTGGAGAAGATTTAAAACAAGAATCCATTAGCTATGTAATAGGCCCAGAAGGTGGGTTTAGCGAAGAAGAAATAGATTATCTAGTATCAAATGGTTTTAAAATGACTAGTTTTGGAAATAGAATATTGCGTGCAGAAACAGCCGCAATATATGGAATGAGTATTCTTTCTAATTTTTTGGAGAAATGAAATGAATTTTAATGTTATTAATTTAGGCTGTAAAGTAAATGCTTTTGAAGCAGAAAGTACAGCTAGAACTTTAGAACAAAATGGATATATACGAGTAGAAAGTGATGAAAATTCGGATATAACAGTTATTTATACTTGTGCTGTTACGAACATGGCTGCACAGAAAAGTAGAAAAATGATTCATCGTGCAAAAAGAAATAATCCTAATTCAATTATAGTTGTGGCAGGTTGTTATTCTCAAATTGATCCTGATGCTTTAAGTGATGTAGATATATTAATTGGTACAAAAAATAAATCGAAACTTTATGATTATTTAGTTCAATTTGAAAAGAATCATGAACGAATTGTTGATATTGAAAAAGTAGATGTAATGCCATTTGAGAATATGATAGTTGATCATTTCGATAACCAAACTAGAGCATATTTAAAGATACAAGATGGCTGTAATCAATTCTGTACATATTGTGTTATTCCTTATGCAAGAGGAAGAGAAAGAAGTATGGCGAAAGAAGATGTACTTCAATCTGTAAAAAGCCTACAAGAAAAGCATTCTGAAATTGTATTATCAGGAATTCATACAGGTAGATATGGTAGAGATTTAGGATTAACATTAGCGGATTTGTTAGAAGAATTATTAAAAATATCACCTGAAGAGTTCCGCTTTAGAATTTCTTCTATTGAGATGACGGAAATAGATGATCATTTAATAAATTTAATGAAGGATGATCATCGTATCGCAAGACATTTACATATTCCATTACAAAGTGGTTGTGATACTGTACTTAAAAGAATGAATCGTCCTTATACAACAAAGGATTTTATAGAAAGAATTAATTATATTCGTAACTGTATTCCTGGGGTTTCTATTTCGACTGATTTAATTGTTGGCTTTCCGGATGAAAGTGAAGAAGAATTTGAAAAAACATGTAGCTTCTTAAAAGAATGTGAATTTTCATTCCTTCATGTTTTCCCATATTCTATGCGCTCAGGTACTAAAGCTGCCGCAATGAAAGGACAAATTGATCCGAAAATAAAGAAGAAAAGAGTGAATATTTGTACACAAATTAGTGAAGAGTTATATGATAGCTATAAACAAACTTTTATAAATAAAGATGTTGTTGTATTATTTGAAAAAGTTGAAGACGGATATTCATTTGGTCATACTTCTGAATATTTACCAATACTTGTGAAGGGTGATTATCCAAAATCTTCTTTTAAAGTAGTAGAAATTAAAGAGTTTAAAGATCATCAACTCTTTGGGGTAGTTAAATGAAATTAACAGAGTTATTTGATAATGTTCCAGATATTGAAATAAAAAATTTAATGTCTGATAGTAGAAAAAAGAAACCAGATTCAATCTTTTTCTGTGAAAAAGGAATGATGTTTGATGGACACCGCTTTGTAGATCAAGCAATTAGTAATGGTGCGAAAGTAATTATTCACTCTGAACCATTAAAAAATACTCAAGACGGTATTGTTTATATTAGAGTAAAAGATGTAAATGCTGTATTTAATAAAGTAGCTGATTTATTTTATGGTGAACCATCTAAACATTTAGAAATGTATGGTGTAACAGGTACAAATGGTAAAAGCTCTACAGCATGCATTATTCGTTATTTATTAAATGATATAAAACCTTGTGGTTATATTGGTACAATCGCTATAGAATACGGAAATATTAAATTGCCACCATTACTTACTACGCCAGATATCGATAACTTACATGGTATTTTAAGTGAAATGGTATCTTGTGGCATGAGTGCTTGTGCCTTAGAAGCTTCTTCTATTGGTATTGAACAAGGAAGAGTAGATAGTGTTGATTTTGATTCGGTAATTTTTACGAATTTAACGCATGACCATTTGGATTATCATGGTACGATGGAAAACTATTTTCAAGCTAAAAAGAAACTGTTTGATCGTTTGAAAGAAGATGCAATTGCTATTGTGAATGTTGATGATCCATATGGTGAAAAAATAGTAGAAGATTGTAAATGTAGAGTAATTACTTATGGTATTGAAAATAAAGCAGATTACCAAATTACTAAATATCAATTACTAAAAGATAGAAGTATTTTTACATTACGTTGTAATGGTAGAAATTATGAGTTAGAAACGAATCTTGTAGCTAAATTTAACTTATATAATTTACTTGGTGCTATCGCTGCTGTAAATATGAAAGGTGTAGCAATTACACAATTATTAGATAAATTAAAGACAATTAAGCAAGTAGATGGACGTGTTGAAAGAATTGATATTGGTCAACCATTTAATATCGTTGTAGATTTTGCTCATACTCCTGATGGAATTCAAAAATTATGTCAATTTGGTGCTACGATTACACCTAAAGGAAAAAGAATTATCGCAGTAACAGGATCTGCTGGTAAAAGAGATACAGTTAAAAGACCTATATTTGGGGAAATACTCGATAAATACGCTGATATGATTATTCTAACTGAAGATGATCCTCGCGATGAAAAACCAGTTGATATCTGTAAAGAGATCGCTACAGGAATCAAGAAAACACCATATATTATTATTGAAGACCGTTACCAAGCAATTCGTGAAGCAATTCAATTAGCAGATGATAATGATACAATCTTAATTTTAGGAAAAGGCGATGAAGAATTTATTTATCGCGAATATGGTAGAGAACCATATGAAGGTGATGATAATATAGTAAGAGAAGTACTTAATAAATATTATTTCTATAATGATAAGAAAGGATGAGAATATGGAATTAAATAAGTATATCGATCACACATTATTAAAAGCAGACGCTACAAAAAAAGACATTTTAAAATTATGCGAAGAAGCAAAACAATATAATTTTAAATCTGTATGCGTAAATCCAAGTTGGATTCCTACTGTTCAAGAAGCTTTAAAAGGTAGTGAAGTCTTGACTTGTGTTGTTATTGGTTTCCCACTTGGTGCTATGACTACTGAAGCAAAAGTATTTGAAGCAAAGGATGCTGTAAATAAAGGTGCTGATGAAGTGGATATGGTCATTAACATTGGACAATTAAAAGATGGTAATGATGCATATGTTACTAGTGAAATTAAAGCAATTAAGGAAGCAGTTGGAGATAAAGTCTTAAAAGTAATTATTGAAACTTGCTTACTAACTGATGAAGAAAAAGAAAGAGCTTGTAAAGATATCGTTGAAGCAGGTGCCGATTTTGCTAAAACAAGTACAGGTTTCTCTACTAATGGTGCTACTGTTGCAGATGTAAAATTAATGAAGTCTGTAGTTGGTGACAATGCTAAAGTTAAAGCTGCAGGTGGTGTTAGAACAAAAGCAGATATGTTAGAAATGATTGAAGCAGGTGCTGATAGAATTGGTACTAGCAGAGGCGTTTCTTTAATGCAAGACTAAAATAGTAGATATTGCATTTTGAAATTATTGATGGTATACTTTATATAGTTTGTTCGGGAAGGGGGGAGAAAAATGCCAAGAGTAGTAGTAAAAGAAAACGAAAATTTAGATGATGCACTTCGTCGTTTTAAACGTCAGGTTTCTCGTAATGGAACCCTTGCTGAAGCTCGTAAAAGAGAGTATTATGTAAAACCAGGTGTTAAGCGTAAACTTAAGAGTGAAGCTGCACGTAAAGCAAGAAAACGCGGTAAATAATGCATTTTGAGAAGTTCGTTATGAACTTCTTTTTTTATATCATTTTATATAAATAATCTATTTCTTCTTTTGTTGCTAGTTCACTAGAAAAAGCACTTGCGCTACCTGCCGCAATACTATATTTGAATGCTTCTAAAAATGATTGATATTGATCTAAACCATATAAAAATCCTGCAATCATAGAATCTCCAGCGCCAACAGTATTGATAGCCTTACCATTTGGAGCAGTACTTTGATATATTTCATGATTTTCATCTAGTAATATCGCGCCTTGTTTTCCTAATGAAACAAGTACATTCTGTGCACCTGATTGTTGTAATTTCGCTGCATGTAAAATTATTTCTTCTGTAGTACCTAACTGAACATCAAAGAATTCTTCTAATTCATTTAGATTTGGCTTAATCAAAAATGGTTTATATGCTAATGCATTTTTTAGTAAATCTTTTGTTGCATCTACAACAATCTTTATATTTTTATCTTTTAGATAATTCATAATATCACTATAGATAGTTGAAGGTAATTGATTTGGTACATTACCAGCTAATACTAAGATATCATCATCTACTAATGAAGCTAATTTAGAATAAAGAATTTCAATAGCTTCTTTACTAATGTCAGGACCATTGCCATTTAATTCACTTTCTACTCTTGATTTAAGTTTTAAATTGATTCGCGAATAACCATTATCTAATCGAATCATTTCGCTATTTATTCCTTCTTGAATAATTAAGCGATTAATTTCATCCCCAGTAAATCCAGCAATAAATCCTAATGCTGTTGAACTAATTCCTAGATGATTTAGAACAATAGATACATTTATTCCTTTACCTCCAGGTAATACTTTTTCTTTTGTAACACGATTAGTTTTTCCTAAAGTGAAATTATTGCATTCTTCTATTAAATCTATAGAAGGGTTTAAAGTTACGGTATATATCATCTTAATCTCCAACTAGTTATTATTCATGACTATATCATAATGTTTAATTTGCATTTATCACAATATTTTGCAAAAATGAGTTAATATTTCTATAATGTAGTTAATTGAGGAGGATTTTCTTTTGGAAGAAGTAAAAACCATACAATTTGATGATATGACTAGCTTAGAAGCTATGTGTATCTTAGGAATAGAAGATAAGAATTTAAAAATACTATCAGAATGTTTTGCAAAAAATATAAGTTTTAGAGATAACAAGTTTACGATTCAAAATTGTGATGACTATGTTGCTAAGCAAATTAAACAAGTTTTAATGGCATTATATGAACTTGCAAAAAAGAATCAAATGGTCACAGAACTAGATGTTACATATGCTTGTCGACTTGTATTAAAAAGTGAAGAAATTCATTTTGAAGACTTCGATAATTACATGATTGGTCGTACTTTAACCGGTAAAGCGATTGCACCTAAAACAAAAGGGCAATATAGTTTTGTGAAAGCTATTGATGAAAATCCAATTGTTTTTGCGATAGGACCTGCGGGAACTGGTAAAACATATCTTGCGGTAATTCGTGCTGTTTCAGCAATGAAAAAAGGTGAAGTGAAACGTATTGTATTAACTCGTCCTGCAGTTGAAGCTGGCGAAAGCTTAGGCTTTTTGCCAGGTGATTTAAAAGAAAAAGTTGATCCTTATCTTACACCTTTATATGATGCATTACACGACATGTTAGGCCTAGAACAAACAGAAAAATTAATTGAAAAAGGAACAATTGAAATCGCTCCTTTAGCATACATGAGAGGTAGAACATTAGATGATTCATTTGTAATCTTAGATGAAGCACAAAATACTACACCTTCGCAAATGAAAATGTTTTTAACTCGTTTAGGATTTAACTCTAAAATGATTATTACTGGTGATAATACACAAATTGATCTTAAACCAGGAGCTAAAAGTGGTTTAGATGATGCGTCTAGTATATTAAAAGGTGTAGAAGGTATTAAAATCATTTATTTAACGAGTGATGATGTTGTACGTAATCCTCTAGTACAAAAGATTATTGAACGATATAGTGAACATAATCATTAATCCATAAAAAAAGCATATCTTATGATATGCTTTTTAAGTACTTATTCGATATCAATATGATTTCCTAAAGGTAATTCAGAAATTGTACTTCTAGCAATATTACGGCAATGGTCACCCATTCTTTCTAGATTTCCAAGGATATCTGCATATACACTTGCCGCAACTGCACTACCACATGCATTATTACTTAAACGATCAAAGTGATTATTTCTGAATTTAAATTCCATACTATCTAAAGTATCTTCTAGTGCTAATAATTCTTTATAAACATTTTCATCTCTTGTTTTATAAACAACAACACATTTATCAAACATTTCAAGAAGGGTATCAAACATTTGATTGATTTCTTGATGAGCAAAATCTGTAAATGAACCTTTATCTTCAAATACCATTTGGAAGAATTCAACTAAGTTTGTGGCTAGGTCACCAATTCTTTCAAGGTTTTTAATGATTTCTAGATCTAAGCGGATACGATCATTATCATTTTCTGACATTGCAGTTGTATGTTGTGAAATACGAATGAGATATTCTGTGATTTTTTTGTCCATACGATTAATCAAATCTTCAGATTGTGCTAAATATTCTTGGTCTTCTTTTGTGCCAGGCTTATTTAAGAATTCTCTAGTATCTACGATATCAGCGCGAACAACTCTTGCCATTTGTCCTAACGCGATTTCTGCACTATGAATAGCTGCAGCAGGTAAGTAATTACTGATATCTTCATCTAAGTTATCAATATTAACTTCAGGACGTTCTTTTTCATTTCCTTTGATAATTCTTGAAATTAATTTAACCATCTTTTTCATAAATGGTGTGAAGCAGATAGTAGCGAATGTACTAAAGATAATATTTGCAAATGCAATTTGCATCATTGGACTTAAATTGAATATATCCGCAAGTTTTAAAATGAAGCTTGTATATGGAGTAAGAAGAATCATACCTATAATAGAACGCATGATATTAAACATAGTATGAAGGCCGGCAGTTCTTTTCGCACCAGTTGATCCACCAATTGCGGCTAAGATACCAGTAACAGTTGTACCAATATTAGCACCAAACATAAATGGAATTGCAGCGTTAATTGAAACAGCTCCAGCTTGATATAATTTTTGGATGATAGCAATTGTAGCAGCAGATGATTGCACAATGCCAGTTAAGATAATACCTGTGAATAAAGAGAATAGGGGATTTGTTCCCATTTTAATCGCAAAATTTTCAAATTCTGGAAGTTCTTTAATTTGTGCTAAGGCATCACCCATAGAACTTAAACCAAAGAATAATAATCCAAAACCTAGAATAACATTACCAATATATTTAACTTTTTTATTTTTACTAAAACTAATCATTAATGCACCAATCGCAATAATGTATAAAGTATATTGATCAAGATTTAATGAAATTAATAATGTTGTAAATGTTGTACCAATGTTAGCACCAAAGACAATACCAGCAGCTTGGTCTAAAGTCATTAAACCAGCTCTAACAAAACTGATTGTAATTGCAGTAGATGCAGAAGATGATTGCATTAATACAGTTAAAACTATACCAATTAATATTGCTTTAAGAGGGGTAGATGTATATTTTTCAATATAATCTCTCATCTTATCACCGCAGATGGCTTTTAAGCCACCTCCCATGAATTCAATACCAAACAGAAAGAGTCCGAAGCCTCCTAAAACCATATCCCATCGGATCGTAGCTAGTGTCATAATTCCTCCTATGAACTTTCTTAACACATATATAACATAATTTTAACAAAGACATTACAATCTAACAAACTATTTTATTTATTTATCGAGTATAATAATCGTAGATAAGGGTAAAAAAACATGGAAATTACAGTATTAAATCGTACAAATGAGAATATAGATGAATTTATTAAATTATTCAATAAAATTGCTAAATCAGCAGAAAAAGAATTGAAATTAGAAACAGATTATGAAATTTCAGTTACCTTTGTTCGTTCTAGATCTATACATATTATTAATCGAGATTATCGTGGAATTGATCGACCAACAGATGTTATTAGTTTTGCAATTCAAGATGATTTAGAAGATTTTATGGAAGAAAATACAGATTTAGGGGATATCTTCATTAATATAGATTATGCTCGTAAACAAGCAAAAGAATATGGACACTCTTATGAAAGAGAAATTGGTTTCTTATTTACACATGGATTACTTCACTGCTTAGGCTATGATCATATGGAAGAAGATGATGCCAAAGTAATGTTTAGTCTACAAGATCAAATACTTGATCCAATTATTAAAAGAAATAAATAAAATGAAAAAGAAATTTTTGCCTGCATTTAAAGGACTATTATTAGGGATACAAGATAAAAGTATTCGCATACAACTTATATTTACATTTATTACTTTAACTATTGCATTAATATTACATGCTAGTTTGATAGAGTTACTATTTATTCTATCTGCTATAGCATCAGTAGTGATTACTGAAATGCTTAATACGTGCATAGAAAAAGTATGTGATTTATATACAAAAGAAAAAAATGAACAAGTGAAAAATATAAAAGATTTAGCGGCAGGAACAGTATTATTTTCAGCAATATATGCAGTTTGTGTTGCTAGTATAATCATATTTATACATTTTGGAGGGAAATAGATATGACAAAAGAAGAAATTATTAATGAAGCTTTTAAAGCAATGAAAAATGCCTATGCACCATATTCTAATTATCATGTAGGTGCATGTATTGTAATGAAAGATGGTAAGTATTTCTATGGTGCAAATATTGAAAATGCTTCATATGGGGCTGCTGTTTGTGCAGAAAGAAACGCTACTTTTGCGGCATATTCAAACGGTTATCGAAAAGAAGATATCGAAGCTTTAGCGATTGTATCTGATGGACCAAGAATTGCTGCACCATGTGGTGTATGTAGACAAGTATTATGTGAATTATTAGAACAAGATACACCAATTTATTTATCGAATGGTAAAGAAGAATGTACAACAAATATTGCGGAATTATTACCAATGCAATATACAAGTGAGGATTTAGTTAAATGAAATGTGGCTTTGTAGCAATAGCAGGTAGACCTAATGCGGGAAAAAGTACTTTATTAAATGCATTATTTAATGAAAAATTAGCGATTGTATCAAATAAACCGCAAACAACGCGTTCTGAGATACGTGGTATTTTGAATGAGCCTGATACACAAATTATTTTCACAGATACGCCAGGTATTCATAAACCTAAACATCGCTTAGAAACAAGAATGAATAAGGAAGCGAGTAATGTCATTCAAGGCGTTGATTTAATTTATCTTGTTGTAGATATTAGTACTAGCTTTGCTAAAGGTGATGAATTTGTTTTAAGGATGGTTGAACAAACAGGTTTGCCTGTATTTTTGATATTAAATAAAATTGATAAATTGCCTAAAGAAAAAGTATTAAAGAATTTATTAGAATGGCAAAAACGTTTTTCTTTTACGGAAATCTTTCCAATTTCAGCTTTAGAACAAGATAATTTTACAGATTTGATTGAAACAACAAAAAAGTATTTGCCAGAAAGCGAGCCACTATATCCTGTAGATATTAATACAGATGAAAGTGAAAACTTTAGAATTGCTGAAATTATTCGTGAAAAGATTTTATTATCTGCAGAGGAAGAAGTGCCACACGCTACTGCAGTTATTGTAGAAAATAAAGAAGAAAAAGAAAAATCTATTTATATTCAAGCAATGATTCTTGTAGAACGCCAAGGACAAAAAGCTATTTTGATTGGCAAACAAGGTTCAATGCTTAGAAAAATCAATATGAGTGCAACACAAGATTTAGAAATATTACTAGGTAAGAAAGTAAAACTAGAATTATTTGTTCGTGTTGAAGAAGAATGGAGAGATAGAGACTCTAGAATTACCGAATATGGTTATGGTCATATAGATGAATGATAAAGTTAAATGTTTTGTATTAAGTCATACAGATTACGGAGAAAATAGTTTACTAGTTAATGTTCTTACGCAAGAATATGGAAAACTTACTTTTGTGGCATCAGGAGTCAAAAAAGCGACGAGTAAGAATGCTAGTGGTATTCTTTTATATACAAAGAGTGAATTCTCTTTTGACTATAAAGAAGATAAAACAATGTTTCGCTTGAAGAATGCAAAAACAATTGAGTACTACCGACATCTTCATGAAGATATTGAATATATTGCGGCTTCTGCTTTGATTAGTGAGGCGAGTGATCATATGCTTTTACAAAGTGTAGATCTTGATTTACAACAATCTATATATAGTTTGTTAGAAGAAGCGTATATTGCTTTAAACGAAAAGAAAGATACAAAAATTATTGTCTCAATATATATTGCTAAACTATTACAATTATTTGGTACAAGTATGGAAGTAGATAATTGTGTTTTATGCGGTAATACGAAAGTAAGTAGCTTTAGTGTTAATGATGGTGGTTTTTTGTGCTTAGATTGTGCAAAACAAAGAAAACAACCATTAATGTCGCCAAATATTTTAAAAGCAATACGCTATACAAATAAAGCTAAATTATCGCAATATGACTTAGTTCAACAGAATATAGATTCAAAAGATATTCCAATTGATATATTTGTTTCCTTTTATGAAACTCATGTTGGAAGTATTTTGAAGTCTTTTTCGTTTTATAAGCGGTTTTTACCATTGAATGAGCATGTTTAAAATGCTATATTGTTAACAATTGTAACAAAAAAAGATAGGGGAGGATGTTATGGAAAAAACATTTGATAAGATTGTTTCACACGCAAAAAATACAGGATTTGTTTTTCAAGGTTCTGAGATATATGGTGGTCTAAGTAATACATGGGATTTTGGACCTTATGGTGTATTACTTAAGGATCATATTAAAGATGCTTGGCAAAAGAAATTTATTCAAGAAGATCCAAATAACGTAGAAATCCAAGCAGCGATTCTAATGAATCCAAAAGTTTGGGAAGCTAGTGGTCATTTAAAAGGATTTTCAGACCCATTAATGGATTGTCGTCAATGTAAGACACGTCATAGAGCAGACCAATTAATTGAAAATGCAACAAATGGTGAAGTAAATCCAGAAGGTTGGTCTAACGAAGAAATGGAAAACTATATTCGTGACCATCATATTGCTTGCCCAGATTGTGGTGGACATGACTTCACACCTATTCGTCAATTTAACTTGATGTTTAAAACATTCCAAGGAACTTTGGAAGATGCAAAAAATACAATTTACCTTCGTCCTGAAACAGCTCAAGGTATGTTTGTTGATTTTAAGAATGTTCAAAGAGCATATCGTAAAAAGCTTCCATTTGGTATTGGTCAAATTGGTAAGAGTTTTAGAAATGAAATTACACCAGGTAACTTTATTTTCCGTACTAGAGAATTTGAACAAATGGAAATGGAATTCTTCTGTAAACCAGATACAGATTTAGAATGGTTCAGTTATTGGAGACAATTCTGCATGGATTGGATTCTTGGCTTAGGTGGTAATAGTGAAAATCTACGCTTTAGAGATCATGAACAAGAAGAATTAAGTTTCTATTCTAAAGCAACTACAGATATCGAATATAAGTTCCCATGGGGTTGGGGCGAATTATGGGGTATCGCTGATAGAACAAATTATGATTTAATGCAACATCAAAATGCTAGTGGTAAAGATATGACTTATCTTGATCCTACAACAAATGAAAAATATGTTCCTTATGTTGTTGAACCAGCTGTTGGTGTAGAACGTTTATTCTTCATGTTCTTTACAGATGCTTATGATGAAGAAC
>CAVAZS010000070.1:0-12352 GCA_963593385.1 Lachnospiraceae bacterium
CTCAATTGAGTTGGATCTTTTTATTTATATTGATTTCCGCTTACAAAAGCACCTGTAAATATTGCTTAAGTATTTTATCTATATGAAAATCTTTTGCATATTTCATCAGAAGCCTTAAATTCTTATCACTACGTTTAACATATTTTTTTAATGCATTTTGATATACGTAGGCTTCCATATTATTTCGATTTCTAATAATATCGCATATTGTTCTTTCGAGATTATATACAGGGACTTTATTCCCATAAGAAGTATCCATCATAATAACCCCTTCTTTTTGAAAATCAATTTTCACTGTATAGACTTTAATTCCTGCAGAAGTTAAATTAGATGGATTATATCCTGTTTTTAAAGTGATTTCATATTTTACAGGTTCTCTATCAGTCAAATCATGAAAATAGAGTGCTGTTTCATGTGAGAATACCGCTTGCTTATATTGTAAATGAATCAAATACATTCCATCTATCCACGCATCCGAATCAGCATAAACACCATGAGATATTTTTTCCATATTGTTCTCTTTAATATATTGATACAATATTCTTTTTTCAATTCCAACATTAGTAATTTGTGAAGTGCTAATTACACCATTATTTTGTTTGATCAAATCGTCAATTTGTTTTTTTTGATTCATAAAGAGTATCCTTTCATGCTAATTTCAATTATTATATTAGCATAAGAGTATGCATTTTTGTTATTGGCAAAAGATTAAATTCGAAATAAAATCGATTATAATCATGCTAAATCTGAAATAAATTTGTTATTGAGATTAATGAAATTACAAGGCGTGGATTAACTATCAAAGATATTCCTTATTCAATAAATCGAAAATATAATAAAAAAGGAGTGAGATTCAGAAAATGAATAGAGAAGAATTAGAACAATTAGTAGAGCAAGGTGATGAAATTGAATTTGTATATAACGGAAAGCGATATTCTATAACATATGGAACTTTTGATGGTATTCGTATGATTTCCTTTTGCGAATTCTACAAAGAAACAACTGAAGTAAAAACAGTTGATGAACTCCTAAAAGTAGAACGATATGGTGTAACTGTAAAAGAAATGCTTGCAAGTTGCACTGAAGAAGATATTTGGCTTTTCTAATAAACAATTTCATTTAACGATAAAACCGCTTTAGTGCAATTATTATCTATAAGCGGTTTTATTTTAATTTATCAATCACAGACTATTCAAATATTTTTAGATTTGCTTGTTTTATAGCATTGTTTATTCCTACATAATCCCATACATAATAATTCCAATTCACACATTTTAACATTGGAACATGATTTCCTTTGTTTCTTAAAAATTCAGGGCAGAACGATTCACATATGTAATCAGCAACATATAATACAATAATATTCATATTTGCTTTAATAGCTTCTTCACATTCATATTGAATGTAGCTTCTATAATCAACTGAATATCCTCTAGCACAATATTTGATATAGCTGTTATAACTTTGGCAATATTGACAACTTCCTGCGGTAACTGTATTCGTATTTTCGCCAACCACTAAAACAAAAACATTTGACTGATTCAATCTTTCTTTAAGTGATCTTTTTATTGTGCAATTTAAACTTGTATCTCTAGATTGTTTTAATTCATGAGCATCAATAAAATCAAAATCTAACATTTTGTTTTCTTTCCATTCATATAATTTATCAATTGCTTCTTTGTCATGATCCCAATCACCTGCAATATATGTTTTTGTTCTATTTGGCATTACATTCCCCTTTCGTAAGTTCTTCAAATACTTCTGGCAAAGCAATTATATTTACTGATCCTTGAATATGTTCTTTTTCATCAAGTAATGTATTCTTAATTAATTCAAATGATTCTTTATTAGATAACCCAATTCTAGATCTTCCCGTTCCAAGTAACGGTATATATAGAGAATATCCTTGGCCATTAAAATCATAAAAACGAATTAATTCTTTAATTGCAATTTTCACATCTTCTTCATTAGAATGTGCAACATTATTATCATCAAAAACTGTCAGTGCCACCAAATAACTCAAACCATTAGCAGTGTCAAAAGGAACAATCGTACCAATAGAATATTCATCAATTTTTGCATCAATTAAATAATGAGAATTCAGAAAGTCATTTATTTTATTTTGAATATCTTTTTCTGACAATTCTGCATTTTTACATCTTTGAATCCATTTACCATGTAATGTCTCACTAGATACAAGTGGCTTAAATTTTTCTATTTTAGTTGAAACGTGTGTATCAAATGTAGTATTCACTGGAATCGTTATGATTTCTTTTCTAGATTTTCTACTAAAGCAATAATCAAATATATCACCAGAAGTTAATTTCAATGAATTACAACCATTTCTCCAAATCAAAATTGAATTATCTGTACTACGAATATTATTTCCACACAAACAATTAATAAAGTGAAAATACAAATATTCATATGGATCATTGTTGTATTCTTTAATACCCAAAGAATACAACAATACAGCAACTTGTGTATTTGGTATACATTTTTTAAATATTGAAACATATTCACTTTGAATACCTTTATTTGTTTTTAAGAACGAACATTCATCAGTAATCGTAGTAGGTAAATTATCTTTATTTGTTATTATTCGACTAACTCTAGACTTATCCAAATACAGCAAATCGCCATTCTTATTTGTAATATTTTTCATTTTAATTAATGGATTGAGTAAATGTTCTAAGATATCAACATCTGAACTGAGTAGATTCTCTTTTAGATATGATTTCTCAATATACGCTTTGAATAATTTAAAAAAATCAGCAAATGTGTTGTTCAATTTAATCCTCCTCAAGTTGTATCACAACTCATCACAACTTCATCACAACTCATGTCATAACTACTTCTAATTATAAGGTTTTTATACTTGTTTGTGTAAAGAAGGACGCTTCTTTATATATTTGTACTACGCGTAATACAACTTAACGAACATAGAAAGGAATGGATGAATATGAATATAGTTCGTAAAAGTTGTAAAGACATTTGGAATGGCTTTATGGTAGAAAATGCTCAATTTTCTATTAATGATATTCCATATTGTCCAACAAGAATTAAATCTTTACCTAGTGAAGTAATCACTTGGAATGAATCTGTTACTATTTATCGTAAACATATTGCTGTGAAAGATAATGATTTTTCTTATGATGCTTATGTTTGTTGGTATTGTGATGATTACAAATTCGATGGTAGAAATGGTATTTGGAATAACTATAATTATGTATTAAAAGTACTCAAACATTTTGCAGGTGCAATTACTCCAGATTTTTCTACATATCAAGATTTTCCTGATCCACTCAAAAGATACAACACGTATCGTATGAGAGCTTATGGATATTGGTTAACACAAAATAATATATGTGTTATCAATAACGTTCGTTGGGGTACATGGGAATCATTCTGTTATTGTTTTGATGGTCTACCTAAAAATAGTGTATTAGCTATTGGTACTGTTGGTGGTAGTCCTAGAAAATTAGAAGATAGAGAAAGATTTGAAACTGGATTTTTCGAGATGATATCTAGACTAGAACCACAAGCAATTATTGTTTATGGTTCTGCTAATTATCCTTGTTTTAATAAAGCAAAAGAACTTGGTATACAAATTATTTCTTTTTCAAGTCATACAGCTAAAGCATTTGCTATGAGAAAGGTATCTCATGAGTAAAGGTATTAGTGGTATTTTCCTAGGTACTAAAGCAATTAATACTAGTACTAAATCACCCAGAAATAAAATCGATTATAATCGTGCTGGATCAATTGATGTGAAAATTGTTAATATAGTCAACAAAATAAAAGAACATGGCTTAACAATTAAAGATATTCCTAATTCAGTCAATCAAAAATATAATGAAAAGGGAGACATTATTTCAGAAAGATACTATGATGGTAATGGTAATGCATATCTAGATATTGATTATACAAATCATGGAAATTCAAAACAACATTCAATTGTTCCACATCAACATCGTATTACAATAATTGGTAATAAAGTGATTAGAGAAAAAGGAGTGATGATCAGAATATGAATAAAGATGAATTAGAACAATTAGTTCAACAAGGTGATGAAATTGAATTTGTGTATAACGGGAAACGGTTTTCGATAATTTATTTAGAAATCGATGGGGAAGATTGGATTTCTTTTTGCGAGTTCTACAAGGAAACAACTGAAGTAAAAACTGTTGATGAACTTTTAAAAGTAAAACGATATGGCATAACTGTCGAAGAAATGCTAGCTAGTTGTACAGAAGAAGATATTTGGCTTTTCTAGCAAACAAATTCATTAAAACAACAAAACCGCTTTAGTGCAATTATTGTCTATAAGCGGTTTTGTTCTATTCATTTATTACAAATTATTTAAGAAATTTTCTAGTACATTATTCCATTCTTCTGGATATTCATAGAACATTAGGTGACCACCCATCACATGTGTCTTATATCCTTTTAGATTTGTTTCAACAAATGGTTTAGCAACATCTGCCCAATGTTTAGCAATAAACATAAGACTAGGCATTGTTGCGCCTACATCTTTTGCTGTATCTAAGAAGTTAGAAAATATTGCATCACAGAATAATTGTCTACAAATCCAATAAGGTGTTTTTCCTGAAATATCTAGTAAATATTCAAGTTCTTCCGGTTTCATTTCATGTTCAATCATTATACCAGTTGCATATTCACTGAAAAATTCTCTACAACCTTTAGATGAAGTTAATACTTGAGTAGCAACTTGTGATAGTTCTTCAATTGTTCCTTCAGTCCACCAAGTAGGATCAGGTGATAAAGGTAGTGGTGACATATCAATTGTTACTACACCACGTAACTTTTCTTTACCATATTGTTGAACATAACTCCATGTATCTAGATTACCTGTACTCCAACCAATCATTACAATATCATTTAGATCTAATGCTTCAATTAGACCTGCAACATCTTTACCATGCGTCAAGTAATCATTCCCATCAACTGACTTAGTTGAATTACCTTGACCTCTAGGATCAATCGCAATTACACGATACTTAGAAGAAAAATATTCAAGTTGAGCTTTAAAAATTTCTCCAGCAAAAGTTAAACCAGGTATAAAGATAAGTGGTTTACCTTCACCTTTTTCTAAGATATGTAATTCAACATTTGGTGCTACAGTAACATATTTACTTTCTATATAATCTTTTGCCATAATGGTCTCCTTATTTATACATTTGTTTTACATCTAGAAAATCGATAATACAATGGATAAAAATTGAAAGTTTTATGAATTATCTATGTTCCTAGTTTTCTGTAAATTATGCTTTCATGCTAATTTTGTTTATCATATTAGCGTGAAAGTATATAAAAAGTACCCATGCTGTTACACATGAGTACTTAAGATTAGTTTTTTATTTTGAGAATAATGATAAGAAATCGAATAGATTTACAATTCTATCCCAGAAGCTTGTCTTAGTCTTTGTTGTTTCTTCTGTTGTTGTAGAAGTAGCTGTATTCTTAACGCCTTCTACCTTGAATACAAACTTAACACTACCATCTGTTCCTTCAGAAATACCAGAATAGTTATTATATGCTGAACCTTGTTCCTTAACTGCATTTAATAAGTTACTAGCATCTTCTAAGCTAGAAATACGAGAATCATCTGTTAACTTAGAAATACCTTCATCATTGTATTCTACTAAGCCATCATATAGTGTTTTAGCACCATCTGCTAATTTAGATGAACCATCTTTTAATGTATTAACACCACTAGTTAATGAGCTTGTACCATCTTTTAATGTTTTTGCACCATCTGCTAGTTTTGATGATCCATCTTTTAAACTCTTAGATCCACTATAACATTGATCAACACCTGCTGTATAAGCTTTAACACCTTGAACAAGCTTATTTACATCATTTAATTGAGATAATACAGGAGTTAAATTACTATCTAATGTTTGTGCAACAATTTGTGTTAATACTCCTTTAATTAATTGTTGTCCTTCTTCACTAGCAGCGGCTTCAATATTTGCTTGAGCACTTGCTAGTTTTGTTAAATCATCACTGTAATCTGTAAAGAAAGAAGTAGGTGTATCTTTTGTCACATCATAACTTTCATGTTTTGTAACCCCATAAGCAAATACCAATGCTGAATTATCGCCTTGATTAATTGTTTGGATAACTTGTTGATAAACAACTGCTAAACTAGTTGCATTCACAGTTGATGCATATGCCGCTTTTAATACAGTAACAACAGCTTCATCATTTCTAGGATCAGCTGCACCAGTTGGTACTTCGCCAGCTAAAACTTTTCCGGCAGCATTTCTAATATTATCTGTTCCTAAAACATCCGTACTTATTGGTTTTTCACATGCATACGCAAGGATTACTCCAGCTTTAGTATCATCAATATCCGTCTGAGCAATAGTTTTCACAGCTGTTTTAATTTGTCCGCAAATTGTGCTATACGCAGTGTCTAAATCATCTTTACTAGGACTAGCTGCAATTTGTGTTCTAATTGCAGTTAATACTTGTGTAACTTTAGCATTTTTGTTTGTACTTTCTTCTTTGTTATCAAAATCAAATGCAGGGTCTGTAGTTGCAATCGCCGCTACTATTTTATTTGCTTCAACAAATGCATCAGAAGTTTGAATTGCTTGTGCTTCTTTTAATGTAGCACCAGCAATAGCTACTTTTTCATTAAATGATTTATCTGTTGCAGTATTAATTGCTGCCATATAAATTAATACATTTGCTGTTGATTCATCGACACCAGCTAAATCCATAATTTGTTTCTTCGCATTTGCAATTTCTGCATCAGTAACATTTCCAATATATGCTTTTAATTTATCAGCGTAGTTACTCCAAGTAATTGCTTCAAATCCTTGTTCAGTTAATGAAGCATTTACTGTTTTAAGAATTGCATCAGCTACTGCTTGTACACCATCATTAATGCTAGATGAATTACTTGATACTTTACCTAATCCTTCATATAAAGTATTAGCACCGCTATATAATGAATCAGCTCCATCTGATAATGTAGAAGCCCCGTCATTCAACTTATTTGCACCATCTTGTAAAGTTGCTACACCATCATTCAATGTAATTGCTCCATCATATAAAGATTTTGAACCATCAATTAATTTATTTGTAGCATCCTTCAACTCATCTAATTGATCAAAGATACTAGTGAAATCTGTATCTGTAAAATCTTCTTTTAAGTCATCTGTTGAAGTAGCTGCCGCAATCATTAATGTTGGTGATTCAAAGCTTGTTGTATCTGCTTCAATTGTGATGTCATCAAATAAGTAATCTTCTAACTTATTCATTGTGTCATAATCTAATACTTGTTTTAGACCTGCTTTTAGACCTGGAATCATTACTCCGGCAACGATTGAATGTGATGAATCAGAATCAACTGTTCCATGATTTACTGTTACATTTATAAAGTTATCATCATCTAGCATTGCACCTAGTCCTGTAACAAATGGTGTAACTAGTTCATAGTTCTTATTGTTAACTGTATAGATTTGTTTACTAGAGTTTGTAACAGAAATCTTAATTGTTACGTGTCCTGATTTACCAACGATATCTTCAGGACTATATTCTTTATTATTTAATGTATAAATAATCTTTACACTTAATGGTAATTCTTTAGTTGAAGTACCTTGATAATAAATATCTGTAGCTTCACTATTCCAGATATATCCACCATTAGTAGAACTAACAGGATCTGTGCTCTTTAAGTTTTCTACATCAGTTAATACAGATGTATCTTTATAATCCTTAAATCCTGAATTAGAGTGTAATGAATCAGAAACAGTAATTTCTTTAATTGATCCATCTGCATTTAATACTGTATATACACTTTCCTCTTTTGTTACTTCTGATGAGTCATTACCTTCTGCTTTTAGAGGTAATGCTTGTGATGCGACTAATACTGTTGCAAGCACTGCAGTAGTAATTACTTTTGCTTTATTCATATGGTTATTCCCCCTCTTTTTGTGTTTGTGGCTTTGGCCAACCAATTGTTGTATGGCGAATTAATGGTTCAAATAAAATTAAGAAACATGGTAATACAAAGATAATAACAATCATGGAGATGATAGCACCTCTTGCGATTAATAAGCATATGCTTTGTAATAACTCCATTTGTGATATTAATGAAACACCAACTGTTGCTCCAAAGAATGTTAATCCTGAAGTTAAGATAGATTGTGAACATTGATATACAGAAATCTTAGCTGCTTCTATCTTGTCATTACCGTTCTCTAATTCTTCTTTAAAACGTGTTGTCATTAAAATTGCATAGTCAACTGTCGCACCTAATTGAATTGTTCCAATAACGATACTTGCAATAAATGGAAGTGTTGTTCCTGTAAAGTAAGGAATTGCCATATTAATAACGATAGCTGATTCAATTGCCGCAACAAGTAATACTGGTAAGAATAAACTCTTGAAACTTATCGCAATAATTGCAAAGACAAATAAGATTGAAATCCAGTTAACGTTATTGAAGTCGACATTTGCGATTTCAATTAAGTCTTTTGTCATTGGCGCTTCACCTGTTACTACACCAGTAGAATCATACTTATGAACAATTTGTGTTAGTTCTTCAATTTGTTCATTAATTTCATCTGTACCAGCTTTTAATTTAGAATTGACCATAATTAATTCATGACCATTTGAAATAAATGTATCATTTACCATTTCAGGCAATATAGTAGATGGAATTGCTGCACCAACAAATTGTTCTACTGAAAGACAAGAAGTAATGTTATCTAGACTTTCTATTTCTTTACTCATTTGTTTTACATCATCATCTAATAAATCATCTTGAATAATGACGAAGTAAGAAGAAGTCATATTAAAGTCTTCTTTTAATTTTTCATTACCAATTTTGCCTGTCATTGTGTCTGGTAAAGAATCGGTTAATGTGTAATATTGCTCAACCTTTGGATATGCTAAACCAAAGATAGCTAAGATACATAAGAATACAATTGGAACTGCTTTGTGATGTTTTGTAACAAATTCACTAGCTCCTTTTAACTTAGGAATAAGTGGTTTATGTTCCCACTTCCAAATCTTATCTCTAAAGACAAGAATTAGTGCTGGAAGAATTGTAATTGTACTTAACACACCAAGTACAACACCTTTTGCCATAACTAGACCAATATCTTTACCTAATGTTAAACGCATAAAGCATAGTGCTAAGAATCCTGCAACTGTTGTTAATGATGAAGCTGAGATAGAAACACCAGTATTTACAATAGCATTTTCCATTGCATCAAAGTCGTTATCTACAAGCTTTCTTTCTTCACGCCATCTATTCACTAAGAAGATAGAATAGTCCATCGTTACACCTAACTGTAATACTGTTGCTAGAGCTTCAGTAATGTAAGAAATCTGTCCAAAGATAATATTTGATCCAAAGTTATATAAGATTGGGAATACAAGTCCAATCATAAATAAGAATGGTAAAATATTTGACTTTAAGCCTAGCCATAAAACTACAATACATGCGGCTACTGCAATCACAATATAAATTGGTAGTTCTTCGTCAACTAGTGCTTTTGTATCTTGTAAGATAATTGACATGCCACCAATGTATGCTTCATTTGCACAAATTTTTTTGATTTTAGCAATGGCATTCATTGTACTTTGTGAAGCAGCTGTATCTGAGAAACGAACAATCATCATTGTTGCATTCTTTTCTGAGCTAAACATGAAATTATAAATTTCATCTGGCAACATATTTTTAGAAACTGTTACATCTAATACATCTGATAACCAGAATGCTTCAGATACACCTTCTACATTTGATATTCTTTCTTTTAAATCTAATAATTGAGCGGTCGGCATATTTTCAACCGTTACCATCGCACTACTTGCTAGATTAAAATCTTTTTCCAAGTATTGCTCACCCACCATAGAATCTAATTCACTTGGTAGATATGTCAAAATATCATAATTGATCTTAGTACTAACAGCACCAATAGCTGATGGAATCAATAATACAATTGATAAAATCAGGATCATTTTATGAAATTTAACTACAAAGTGTGCAAATTTCTTCATATTCCCTCCCCATATTCATGGTTATTTCCGTTAACAATTATAGGAGCCTAACTGTATTTTTAAAAGAGAAAAATTGACTTTTAGTCATTTTATTGAAATTGTATAGAAAAATTCTTTTCATATAGCTATTTTTTCGTAAAATAAAAATATGTCAGGACTAATAGCTAGAAAAAAAGAAGATAAAAGAAATCGTTTGTTAGATTCCGCCTATACTCTCTTTATTGAAAAAGGAGTTTCTTCGACAACGATTGCTGAAATATGTACAGAAGCTAGTATTGCTAAAGGTACATTCTATTTATATTTTAAAGATAAGGAAGATATCTTACGTACTTTAACAAAGCGTATTTCTTTAAACATCTTAAAAACAACATACAACCAAGTAAAAGACACAAATCTTAAATTTGAAGAAAAGATTGTTTCGATGGCTGAACATTTATTAGATTTATTTCAAAGTGATAAAGATATGTTAATTGTGCTGAAAAAAGATTTTATATGGCCTATTTCTGAAGAAGAATTCTTACTTACTTCCGATGAAACTTTATCTTCCATTCGTCATGATATCGAAGAATATGCAAAGCTTTCTTCTTTAACAGAGCATCAAATATTAGCTCGTTTATATGCTTTGATATCAATGCTATGTTCTATATCTTATTCTTCTATTATTGATCAATTTCCCGATACAATTGATTCATTAAAACCAGAAGTACTTTCTATGTTAAAACAATCATTTAAATAATTTGGAGGACACATGAAAAAAAGAAATTTATTTTTCGCATTAGGTTTAGCAACTGTCGCTAGTGCAACTAGTATTGTCACTGAAAATATATTAAGAAAAAAAAGATAAGCCTCTTGAAGCTTATGGTCAAAAAGTAAGAGTATTCGGTAAATATCTTTCAACAGAAATCATTGGTAATGGTAAACATGTAATTGCTTTATATCCAGGAGCTTGTGAGACTTCACCTATTCTTTCTTATAAAGCATTAGCGAAATTCCTAAGTGAATATTTCACTGTTGTTACCATTGAACCATTTGGATATGGTGCAAGTAGTGCAACAGATCATGCTCGTACAATAGAAAACATGAGTGAAGAACTACATCAAACAATGAAAATGCTTGGTTACTCTAAATATTCTATTGGTATGCATTCTGCTGGAGGTATAGTTGGTATGGCACTCGCCATTAAATACCCTGAAGAAGTAGAAACATGTTTATGCATTGATACAACTCCTTCAGAATTAACAGAATATACAAGTTCAACAATATTAGAAAAAGTATCAGGACATGTTTTAAAAGGAATGAATAAACTTGGTATTTCTCGTTTATTACATAAAACAAATAAGTTAACGCCTAAAGCAAATGGTTATTTATTTACTGATCAAGAAAAAGACGCCTATTTTAAATGTGCGTTAGAAAATGGTTTTAGCAAAAACATGCAAGAGGAACTTGATGAATTAGATGCAAATCTTAGAAGTATGCAAGGTAAAAAATATCCTGATTCAATTCCTGTATATTCATTTGTATCTTCTAATACAGATAAATTATTAACAAAATTTGGTGCACCACTTGGTAAATGGACTGCATTACACCAAAGCATGTCTAATCATCCACAATAAATTAGGCAGGGAGCCCCCGACTTTAGTCGTGGGGAGGAATGCCTTCCTGAAAGAATAACTTGTGTATGAAAACGATTAGCTAAAGACTAAGGTATAATATTATTAGAAATTTAAGTAATTCTACGTGCCAAATGGCACGTAAATAAGAGAGGAGATTCATTATGACTAAATGTAATACGTCATCTTATGTAGTTGAATATGAACTAGCTTTTGATAATGAAAATCCTGCTAGTGTATTAGATAAATCAGAAAAGATAGCTAAAGCAATTTATAACGATTGCTTAAATGAATGTTTAAAAAGATATCATAAATTAATTCATGATAAAAAATATCAAGAATTATTAAAAGAATATAAAACTTCTAATAATAAAAGAGAACTAATTAAACAATTAAATGATATTGCTTTAAGTTATGGCTATTCTGAATATAGTATGCATGAATATGTTAAAAACGTTAAACACTATTATAGCGACAAATTAGGAATAGACGAATGCCAAAAATTAGCTACTAGAGCTTATAAAACTGTAGAAAGATTAAGATATCATCAAGCTGATAAAGTTAATTTTAAAGGTAAATATGATTCTATTTCTATAGAAGGAAAATCTCATAAGTCTAAACTACATTATCGTGAAGATATGTCTATTAGTTATGGTAAATATAAATACAAACTTAAAATTAAAAGAAATGATACTTAT
>CAVAZS010000071.1:0-12078 GCA_963593385.1 Lachnospiraceae bacterium
ATACAGCACAAGCATCTTGTGAATTAAAATCTATTTGTAATGGATTAAATAGTTTTATTACTATTTAATCCATTACAAATAGATTTTAATTCACAAGATGCTTGTGCTGTATCTTTTAAAGAAACAGTAGAGACTGGTAAGAATCATGGTGTTTATTTAAGTGATCATCAAGGATATGTTGCTAAGTGTTTACAAAAGAAACCTGTTGAAGAATTAAAAGAATTAGGTGCTGTTAATGAAAAAGGATATGTAGATATTGATACAGGTGCTTTGATATTTAGTACGGGTATGATGAATTCTTTATATTCTTTAATTGATGCCGATAGTAAATATGAAAGTATTGTTAATGACACTGTTAGATTATCTTTATATGTAGATTTCTTATATCCTTTAGCTACAGATTCTAGTTTAGATAGTTTCTTAAAAGAAAAGCCAGAAGGATCTTATTGTAACGAACTAGAAGAAGTACGTAAGGATGTATGGGATGTATTAAGTAGCTATAAGCTAAAATTATTAAGACTTGCCCCTAGTAAGTTTATTCATTTTGGTACAACAAAAGAAATACTAAATTTAATGAATGGTGGTGTAAATGAATATAAGAATCTTGGTTGGAGCAATCAAGTAGGTAGTTCTATAAGAGATAATACTTCAGGTTATAACAGTATTGTTACAGGTTGTGTAGGTAAGGATAGTTATATAGAAGTATCTTATATAAGAGAATTAGCTAGTGTAGGTGAAGGTAGTGTTATTTCTTTTATGGAAATAACAGATGAAAGTATTCCAAGTCACGTTGTTGTTCATGGACTAAAAGAAAAGAATCATAAGTTTGTTGTACGTATATTTGGGGTAAATGATAATCCTAAAGAAAATAAATTATTTGGTATAGACTTAGATGAAATAGAAAAGAAATATGATATTTCATTATTTGATAGTGATAATCATAGTTTATGGTTAGCAAATATTTATCCTGAAAAAGATACAATGAAAGAAGCATTAGAAGCATCATTAAATGTATATAACGTTATATGTAATACAGGTAATGCTAAAGAGTGGAAAGATAGTACTAGAGTATCTTTATCTTCTGGATTTAATCATGCGGATAGTGATGCGATTATTGCATGGTCTAAACGTATGCAAGATTTAGTATTGATGGAAAATATACTAAAAGCGATACATGATAAAGTTCCTGCATCAAAATTAAATAAGATTCATGAATTAACTAAGATACAAAAAGAATGGTTAGATGAAAAGATTCGTGAAGCAAGTTTTAGTGAAAAAATGAGACTTTACTACTATTTTGGAACAATACTAGATGATGAAAATCTAGTGCAGAAGTGTTTCGATACGATACAGACAGAAGTGTTAAATTCTACAATACAAAACCTTACATATAATGACAAAGCTAGAATCATTAAAGATAAACAAGTTGTTAAGTTACCACTAAGAGTGAACTTTGGTGGTGGATGGAGTGATACACCACCATATTGTAATGAGAATGGTGGAACAGTATTAAATGCGGCTATTACATTAAATGATGAATTACCAGTAGAAGTAACACTAGAAAAGATAAGTGATTATAAGATTATCTTTGATAGTAGAGACATGGATGTTCATGGCGAATTTAGTGAGATAGAAGAATTACAGAAGACAGGTGATCCTTTTGACTCATTTGCTTTACAGAAAGCTTGTTTACTAGCTTGTGGGATTATTCCTAAAGAAGGACATAACTTAAAAGAAATACTAGAAAGACTAGGTGGAGGATTTGTAATGCATTCTGAAGTTACAAATGTTCCTAAAGGATCAGGACTAGGTACTTCATCTATCCTTTCTGCAGCATGCGTTAAGTGTGTATTTGAGTTTATGGGTATTTCTTATACAGAAGAAGATTTATATTCTCATGTATTAGCTATGGAACAAATTATGTCTACAGGTGGTGGATGGCAAGATCAAGTAGGTGGATTAACTAGTGGTCTTAAATATATCACCTCTAGAAGTGGCATTACACAAGAAATTAAGGTGGAACATATAAATCTATCTGAAGATACAAAAAATGTGTTAAATGATAGGTTTTGTTTGATTTATACAGGTCAAAGAAGACTTGCAAGAAACTTATTAAGAGATGTTATAGGAAGATATGTAGGGAATGAGCCTGACAGCTTATATGCATTAAATGAAATACAGAAAGTAGCTACACTCATGAGATTTGAACTTGAGAGAGGCAATGTAGATGAATTTGCTAAGTTATTACATTTACACTGGGACTTAAGTAAGAAAGTAGATGAAGGTAGTAGTAATACACTAATTGAACAAATCTTTAAGAGTATAGATGATTTAATTGATGGAGAACTTGTTTGTGGTGCTGGTGGAGGAGGCTTCTTACAAGTGATTCTGAAAAAAGGAATTAGTAAGCAAGAAGTATCTAAACGACTACAAGAAGTATTTATGGATAGCAATGTAGATGTCGCGGACTCAAAGCTATTATGGGAGGATGAAGTATGCTAAAAGGAATATCACCTTTATTATCACCAGAATTATTAAAGATACTAAATGAAATGGGTCATGGTGATGAAATTGTACTAGCTGATGCAAACTTTCCTACAATGAGTATAGGAAATAGAATTGTTAGAGCAGATGGTATTGGTGCAGTTGAACTATTAGACGCAATATTACCTTTATTTCCATTAGATCAATATGATGAAGATCATTTTGTATTAATGGAAGTAGTAAAAGGGGATAATGTACAAACTCCTATATGGGATGAATATAAAAAAGTGTTATCTAAGTATGAACCTGATGCATGTATTCATGAACTAGAACGTTTTGAATACTATGAAAGAGCGAAAAAAGCATATTGTGTTGTCGCTACAGGAGAAACAGCACAATATGCTAATATCATACTTAAAAAGGGTGTTGTTAGATAAGTTATAAAGTGACTAAGAGAAATTTATAATTACCAGTTATTGTTACATCATAATTATCAGCTGGTAGGAATATACTATTTCCTTGTATAGCTTCTAATGATTCATCATTTGCGGTTAGTTTAGCGAATCCTTGTATTAGCATTACTACTGCAAATGATGAATCTGATACACGAAGTGTTATTTCTTTACTAGACTCATAAAGGTATACTTTGAAGTATTTACAATCTTCTAGTAGATGAGTATCTTTGTTTCTAGCATTAGATGTATGTTTTGTTAGATTTACTACATCTAGTGCTTTTTGAATGTGTAAGTCACGTAAATGACCATATTTATCTTTTCTGTCATAGTCATATACTCTATAAGTAATATTTGATTTTTCTTGTATTTCAGCAACTAAACATCCTTCTCCTAGTGAATGAATAGTACCTGGTTCTATAAAGTATATATCTCCTTGTTTAACATAGATTTTATTAAGATAACTTGTAACAGTATTATTAGTAATAGATTCTTTGAACTCATCTTTTGATAAATCTTTATTTGTTCCTAAATAGATATATGCTTTTTCATCTGCTTCTAAGATATACCATAGTTCAGTTTTACCGTTATCATTTTCGTGTATTCTTGCATAAGTATCATCAGGATGAACTTGGATTGATATTTTTTCTTTTGCATCTATATATTTGATGAGTATAGGAATATCGGTATCTTTACATTTTGTACCTAAACAAGAAGGATTATTTTTAATGAAGTCAGAAAGAGATAAATTACCTATTCTACTTATTCCATCAGGATGAGTAGATAACTCCCAGCTTTCAGCTATAGGATATAAATCAGTATCTGTTTTGTTGTAGTTTTCTTTCAGCTTATTTCCTCCCCATAAATAGTCTTTATAAATAGGTTCTAGTTTATTTAATTTCTTCATAAATGATGAATGATTTCTTCAACATAAGCATCAGGTATTCCTGCTGGATAATCTGTAACATTAGATTCTTGTGAGAAGGAACCATATGCTTCTTTTTCAACCATATAACCTAAATATGTAGGTGCTGCATAACCAAATACTAAGCATATATTAGCATTAGAAGCTTCTTTAATTCTTAATCCTAGTATTGAACCTAATTCACCAGGGACTACTACTAGCTGTATATCATTCATATTAAAGATTCTATATTTCATTTCTCTTTCGCGATGACCAGATCCTGCTTGTATTTTCTTATCAAAACAAGCAATTCCTGTCACTAGTAATTTGACAGTATCGAAGTTTGTTTCTGTTTTAAGCTTTTCTTCAAAGTCTTTCTTTTTTTCTTCAAAAACATTAGCGTCATCGTCCCATTCAGCATGATAACTACCTTGTTTGATATCACAAGTAGTTAGATTGAGTGGCATCCACGCTGAACTCCTTTTATTTATTTGATCTATGATGTTACTAGCTTGTCTTTCTAATTCATCAAATAAATTACCTTGACGATATTGCTTATTGCCCATATCTCCAGCATTTCCTTGAATCATCATTACTGTTATATTTTCTTGCTTTTCTAATCGTTTTCTTAATTCACCAAATAGGTCAGCACTTATATCCATATTATTAGGTCCTAGTACTGTACAATGATGGGCTAAGTTCACTAACATTGCGACTAGGTTATTGTCATGATAAAAACCTAAAGTATGAATCCATTTATCACTCATCTTATTCTTATCATTTCTATTAGAATATAAGCCATCAATTAATGTCTTACGGTATTTTACAGTTACTTCTTCTCCTTCATCTAAATAAGCTTCTATTACTGTTTTAGCAACGACTTGAACAAACTTATCTTGATAATCTGTATCTACTGTATGATTTAATCTATCACCAGATACTAATGGTCCACTATGCGTATGCGCAACATTTAAAATAATATGATCCTCATCAAGATTAATATTCGCTTCATGAATTTTATCCATGATTCTACTAGTAATTGTTTCATCAAAACCAACAACATCAATTCCTGCTATAACGATTTTTGTATTCTCAAAAGTAATACCAAATGCAGTAATTGTAATTGGATCATGTACATGATGAAAGGGTTCTGTTCTTTGGGTATAACCACCTTGGAAACATGGTTTATCAGGTGTAATATCATTTCTTTTAATTGATAATTTCATTATTTTCTCCTTTGTAAATAAAAGCTCCAATTACTCGGAGCTTCTATTCATTAAATTTTATGTCTTATTATACTAAGATTCCGAGTGCGTATGCGACAAACGAGATAAGTAGTGTCCATAAAATTACAGTTGTCATCTTTACCTTACGTTTATTAAGTAGGAAATAACTTATCGCTGTAAGAATTATAGGAATCATGCCTGGCATAATACTATCTAATGTGGATTGTAGTTCTGTTACAATTTCACCAGAAGTAAATGTTAGACCTGTTTTAACACTAATTACAGAAGGAATTAATGCGCCAACAACAGTTAGACCTAATACTGAACAAGCTTCTGTAAAGATATTTAATTCGTGACCAAATTGAGTAATAATCTTTTGGCCTGCATCATATCCCATCCTAAAGAAACGGATTCTAATTAAGAATATTGCTAGAGCATAAGCTAACATAATGAATACACCAGTCATTGAGTATTCAAGTGCACTATATGCTGCAATACCACCAAATATAGTTGGAAGTAGTACCCAGAACACTGTATCACCAATACCAGCTAATGGTCCCATTAAGCCAGTCTTAACATTCTGTACAGCATCCATACCATCTTTTCCTTCTTGTTCCTCGATTGCTAGAGCTGCACCTAAGATAACTGCGGACAAGTAAGGTTGTGAATTGTAATATTTATAATGGTTATTTAAAGCTGCTACATAATCATCATCGTCAGGATATATTTTTCTTAATGCTTTAGATAATGAATATACAACTGCTGGAGCAAGTTGTGTTTCATAGTTGAATACACATACAGGCATTGCCATCCAACGAATACTAGCTTCTTGTACATCTTTGCTAGTTAAGATTGTTTTCTTCTCACTCATCTTCTAAACCTCCTGCTGTGACAGCGGATTGCTTTGACTTTTCAACTTCATCCTTAAAGAACTTAAATGCCATTGCAAATCCTACTAAAGCTACACCTAACATAGGAACATTGACATATGCATATAATACAAATCCAATAATTAAGTAATTGATATACTTCTTAGCTGGCATGTAATTTAGTAACATTGAGATACCTACTACTGGTAAAATCTTTCCTGCAACATTTAATCCACCCATGAACCAATCAGGTAGAATTGCAATAAGATCATTAATTACATCTACACCAAGAGATACAGCTATAGCTACTGGAATAACATACTTTAATACTTGCATTAATACAGATAACCATAAGACATTATTCATTGCTTTAAACTGTTTCTTGTTTGCATAGTTTTGTGACCAACGTGCTACAAAACCATTCGCAATTTTATGAAGAATATCTAGTTGTACAGATAACATCGCTACAGGAATTCCTATGGCTAAACCTGCATCGACTTGACCACCAGCTGCTATAGCAATTGGTACAGCAACAAGTGTTGCAACATTATAGTTTGGTACACTTGCGCCTGCTAGTCCTACTACACCCATACTCATAAGTTGTAGTGTTCCACCAATATATAGACCTGTTTTTATGTCGCCAAAGATAAGTCCTAAAATATAACCCATAACGACTTTACTAGTTAAGAATTGCAATTGAGGGCCATATGCATCATACCCACAAATTGCAGCGTACAATAATAATAGAATAAACTGCATTGTTGTCATAATTTTTTCCCTTCTTTCAAATTAATGTATTAAATTCCACTTTAGTATCAGTTGGTACGTGTTGAACTGTTACATGTACACCTAGGTTTAATAATTTTTTACATGCGTCTAGTTCTTCATCGCTTAGATAAGCTCGTCTAGAACATTTAAAGCCTTCTAAAGCTTCTGTTGCACCAATCTGTAAGTTTGGAATGTTTATACCTTCTTCAACAAGTTTTAGTATTGTTGTTGGGCTCTTAGTTAAAAGGAATATTTTTTGACCTTCGTATTTTCCTGCTTTCATATTCTTAAGAGCAGTGTCATAAGTGATAATAGATGCGGCCATACCTGCTGGTTTAGCTAACATCATTGTTTGTTTTAAAATAGGATTATTCGCTGTTTTATCATCGATAACCATGACACGTTGTGCACCTGTAGTACCTGCCCATTGTGTCATAACAATTCCATGTAGTAATCGATTATCAATTCTTGTTAATACTATTTTCATACTTTTCACCATTTATCTTTCTATTTTGTTTACTTGAATTTCTTTTGCAATAGTCAAGATTTCTTCTTGCGTTATGTCTTTTAAGGAAGTTGCTGTTGCACATCCTGCTGCTACAGAATATTTCAAAGCTAGTTCTATATCTTTAGTTTGATCTAATATACCCATAAATGTTCCTAACATTGCATCGCCACATCCAACTTTATTGATGGCACTTATTTTAGGTTGAGTTACTTTGTAAACAGCATTTCCGTTCGAATAATATGCACCATCTTCACCTAATGAAACTAAGATGCTAGATAAGCCATTTTTTAATAGTGTATTTGCTTGTATTTCTAGTGGTTGATCATCTTTAAGCATTAAACTTAGCTCATATCGATTTGGTTTAATTAAATCTGGCTTTAACTTTTGTATTTCTTCAATATTTAGAGATTCCATATCAATTACTAGATGTGTACCTTTGTCATGAATATAATCACAAAGCTCTTCTAAGAATGATTTGCTTAAGCCATTGCAAGAACTACCACATATCATGACAACATCTTTATTTGTTATATATTTTAAAGAAGCTAGGATTTCTTTTTTTGTTTCTTCAGTAGCAATAGGACCATTTCCATTTACACAAATTGTTTGCGTTGGGGAATAGATTTTAGAATTGATTCTTGTATTACCTTCTAAGTCAATTCCAATAAATTTAACTAGTTCTTTATGAGAAAATTCTTCTTTTATGTAAGAACCAGTAAATCCACCAACTAGAGCAATTGCAGTATTTTCTATATTCCACATTTCTAGTATTCTAGAAACATTTAATCCTTTACCACCAGCTTTAAAGTAATCTGTCTTTGCCCGATTTACTTCGTCATTGATTAATTGCTTATCAACTAGCATATAATGGTCAATTGCTGGATTTAATGTGATTGTATAAATCATACGCTTTTTCCTTTACAAGTATGAATATAAGCGCTTACATTTTAAAAATAAATATATTTAGCGTATTAAAAATGTAAAAAATTCAATTTCTGATTGTATACAATCAAATGATGATTGTTTGCTCAATTTTAATGATTGCATATATGGTATGATATAAGCAACGAGGTAATAGTTATGGCAATGCAAAAAAGATGGACATCTATATTGGAATTACTAAAAACAAATAATGAGATATCTTCTATAGAACTAGCAAATAAACTAGATACTTCAGTCGCAACTATCCGTAGAGATTTAGTGAAGATGGAAGAGTTAAATCTAATTGGTCGATATCATGGTGGCGCTAAAGCACTAAACCAAGAAACAGAATTTCCTATTGTGATGCGATCAGAACAAAATCTTGAATATAAAGTCAAGGTAGGAAGATACGCAGCTTCATTAATTCAAGATCATCAAATGGTTTACATAGATGCAGGTAGTGCAACTCTAGCAATGATTCCTTATATTACAGCTAAAAATATTACAGTTGTAACAATTGGTATTCCACAAATTATTGCGTTAATTGAAAAGAAAATTAATACGATTGTTATAGGTGGATCAATAAGAGAATCTACTTCTGCTATTACTGGTTTTAAGACAATCGAACAAGTTTCTGAATATTGTTTTGACATCGCATTTTTAGGGACAAATGCTGTTCATAAGAAAATAGGATTATCTACCACAAATGATATGGAAGCAGCATGTAAAGCAAAAGTAATAGAACAATCTAGTAAAACTTATGTATTAGCAGATGAATCAAAATTTAATAAGATTTGTCCATGTACTTTCTCACCATTAAATAAAGTACGTATTATTACAAATGGAACAAATGATTATGAATATGATTCTACCAATATCATTATTGTATAAAGACTATTAAAATGTTGAAACTGTAAAGGAACTAGATTTGAACCAAGTAAAAGATGTAATCCCTAGAATATATTGATATGATTTATGTAATCAAAGGAAGGTGAAGAAAATGAACTTAAAATCTCTATTAAAAAGTGGTGAAACAAAAAATATTGAATTTAAAAGAGAAATACCTTCTGAGCATAAGAAATATATTAAAACAGTAGTAGCTTTTGCTAATGGATTTGGTGGAAAAATAATATTTGGTGTAGAAGAAAAAGATGGTAAATGTGAATTGTGTGGCATTGATGGAGATGTTTTAAAGGCAAAAGATACAATCACAAATGCTATTTTTTCTAATTGTGAACCACATATTCTTCCAAATGTAACAATAGATACTATAGAAGATAAAAATATAATCATTGTAGATGTTCTGCCAGGATGGGATAGACCTTACTACATTAAATCTGAAGGTGAAGTGGAAGGAGTCTATGTTCGCGTTAGTGGAACTACAAGAAAATCGGATAGAAGTATGACTAAAGAACTTCTTTTTGAAGGAAGTAATCGCTTTTTTGACAAAACAGTTTGTTTAGAAATAGATACAAACAAGAAAAAAATAAATGAATTATGTGAGCAGTTATATTTAGTAGCTCAAAAGAATGCAAAGACAGAAAAACAATTTAATGATATAGAAAAATTAACTGTAAATGATTTGCTGGCATGGGGCATTTTAGTAGAAAAAGATAATAAAATCGTTCCTACAAATGCATATGCATTATTAGAAGGAAATCCAGTATTACCAAATAGAATTCAATGTGCTCTTTTTAAAGGTAACGATAAAACAGAAATTATTGATATGAAAGAATATACTGGACCGATATATGAACAAATAGAATTTGCTTATAATTTTGTGCTTAGAAATATAAAAATGAAAGCTGTAATTAATGACTTATATCGGGAAAATAAGTATGAGATACCTCCATATGCTATTAGAGAACTAATTGTAAATGCTGTAGCACATAGAAGCTATATAGATCGAAATACAATAAAAGTAGCTATATATGATAATCGTTTAGAAATATCTTCTCCTGGAAAATTACCACTAGGTCAAACAATAGAAAAAATGAAACAGGGTAACTCGAATATTCGTAATGAAGCACTAGCATATGTTTTACGTTATTTGAAATATATTGAAAATTGGGGACATGGTATACCAAAAATTATCCAAGCGTGCAAAAATGCAGGCTTAAAAGAACCTGTATTTGTTGGTGGTGAAACAGAACTAGTTATTTCAATATTAAGAAATAAAGATTTTGAAAATGAGGCTTTAAATGAGGCTTTAAATGGAGCTTTAAATGGAGCTTTAAATGGAGCTTTAAATGGAGCTTTAAATGATTCGGAAGAAAAAATACTTACAATAATTAGAGCGAATCCATGCATAAAACAAAAAGATATTATTGGTCAATCAGGTTTTTCTCGTACTCAAGTGCAACGTATTATGAGAAAACTGCAAAAGGAGGGAATAATTGTACACGAAAATTCTAAAAAAGCTGGAAATTGGAAAGTTGTTGATCAGAAAAAAGATTGATGACATGTATAAATGATAACTCTATAGTAAAATATACAGGGAATTTGAGGAAACTATGAATAAAAAAGAGAGAACAAGAGAAACGATAAGTTTATTAATGAATATAGTGATTTTAGGGATTATATCGCTATTCTTTTACTATATTTGGTATAAGTACTATAGAGATAGAATATATTTCTATCAAAGAGGAAACTGGATTATACTTGGAGTATATTTTGCTTCATTAGTATTATTTAATAGTATATTTGGTGGATTTAGACTAGGTTATGCTAAAACTAGAGATTTAATCTTTTCACAGGTATTAGCGTTAGGTTTTGCGAACATCATTGTTTTTATAGAAACAATTATTGCTAGAAAGATTATTTTGCCTATACGAGGATTCTTACTTTATTATCTAGCTGAAATTGTAATAACTGTTGTGATAAACTTTATTGCAAATAAAGTTTATTACTTATTCTTCCCACCTAGAAAGACAATACTTATCTATGGTGAAGATTATTCTTCTGTATATGAACAAATTACACGTTATCAAGGTAAAGCATA
Source organism: Lachnospiraceae bacterium (assembly GCA_963593385.1). GTDB lineage: Bacteria > Bacillota_I > Bacilli_A > Erysipelotrichales > Erysipelotrichaceae > Bulleidia. The sequence continues at coordinate 11,134 of CAVAZS010000071.1, forward strand.
TGCAATCAAGAAAGAAATTATCTATGATGAATACTTAAAAAATCAAAAAGTATTACTTGATTATGATAGTGTTATGATTCTTGGCTTAAAAGCACAAGAAAAAGAAGATTTAATTAAAGAATGTTATGAAAAAACAATACCTTTATATATCATTCCAGATATATATGAGATTATTGTGAATAACGCTAGAAATATCTATTTGATAGATAAACCGATTATTAAGGCTAATAACTTTGGACCTAGTCAACTAGATAAGATTATTAAACGTATATTTGATATCTTCTTTGCGGTAGCTATGCTTGTGATTACTAGCCCATTTATGTTAATTACTGCTATTGCGGTAAAAGCATATGATGGTGGACCAGTATTATATAAACAAGTACGTTTAACACAATATGGTAGAGAGTTTAAGATACTAAAATTTAGATCTATGAGAGTAGATGCAGAAAAAGATGGTAAGGCAAGACTAGCTAGTGAACATGATAGTCGTATTACTCCTGTAGGAAAATTTATTAGAAGTTGTAGACTAGATGAATTACCACAATTAATTAATATCTTAAAAGGTGATATGTCTGTGGTAGGTCCTAGACCTGAAAGACCAGAACTAGTAGAAAAGATATTATTGGAAGTACCTGAATTTAACTATCGTTTAAAAGTAAAAGCTGGTTTAACAGGATATGCGCAAGTATATGGTAAGTACAATACTAAATTAAAAGATAAGTTATTATTTGATTTATATTACATTGAAAATTATTCAATGTTACTAGATTTAAAGATTATGTTTTTAACATTTAAGATATTATTTGTTAAAGATAGTACTGAAGGGGTAAGTGAAGAAGGTTAATGAAAATAGAGAGGAGGACGAATATATGCAGAACATTCCTATTGGGATATCTAATTTTGAAACAATTAGAACAAATGACTATTACTATGTAGATAAAACAG
>CAVAZS010000072.1:0-11861 GCA_963593385.1 Lachnospiraceae bacterium
CCTAGTTTTCTTTTACGTGCTAGCATGTTAGACCATATTATATTTCCTTGTGGTTCAGTAATAAAACCAGTATCCTTTGCCAATTTTAGAATAAAACCAGTAGTTAGATGCTTTAGTTTATATTCTTTAACATAGAAAGTAATGTCTTTTAAATTATTACTTGCAAGAATTCCTTGATTTTCTTTTGCTAAAGCTATTGCAGAAGCCTCACCTTTTCCAATAATTTTATGATAAGAATCAGGTTGCGTTGTCAATTCACGGTAAAGATTGTAAGTTTTTGTACTTACTTCTATTGTATTAATTGATGCATCATTATGCTTTATCATTTTATCCACTTGTGATTTTAGACCTTTAATTCTGTTTACATTTGGATAAGATAGTTCATCATAAACCTGTTTTGGAAGAATAATTCTTTTCGGAAAAAGCTTTATAAGAATATTTTCATGGTCTACCCATAAAAATGATGATATACAATCCGTATCAAAGAATACTAAATCAGTCAATCAAATCACCACTTTCATTAGTTCCATAAACTAAATCTTCTCTAAAAGCTTCTAGTAGCAATTCTTCATATTTACCATTGGATATTAATTCTTTTTGAGATAGTAAATTTACTTTTTCAATATAATAACCATAGGTACAATATTGTTTTTCTTTAGGTAAAGGACAATATAAATCTGTACTAAATCCCATTGTCTCAGCAATAACTTTAACATTTTCTTTAAGAAGTTTATTCATTTCGTTTTTAGTAATATATTGGCAGTTAAACAGTTGATAAATGGTTGCTTGATGACTTACACCAAAATATTGTTCAATGCGTATAATATCTCTAACATTAATTTTCCCATTATTTTTATCTAAAAAAGTTTCTATCATTTCAATTAGAGCTACTCTTGGCATTAAGAAATATGCCGCAAATGCATCTGCTTTCTTTTCTATTTCATCTCCTAAGCCTATTGTTTTTGCACATATAGAAAGCATATTATCATCGTAATATAAGTGATAAAGTTCATGTGCTAGTGAAAATCGTTGCCTTCCTAAAGACATAGATGAATTTAAAGCAATTATTGTTTTATTATTCGTTCCTTTAATACACATTCCACTAATTGTTTTACCCATAGGATAATAAACAATAGTAAGTTTTTCTATCCTTTGGACCAATGAAAATATATCAACTGGAGAATGATTATCTTCCCCTAATTTTTTTCTCAAAAATTCTGCTTTCGTAATTAAATCAACATAATCAATCATTTATTAGCCTCATCTTCTAAGTTATCCATTAGTTCTAAATTAAGTGCGATACGATTTATAGCACTGATTGTTTCCATATCATCTACCGTTAAATCATTAGTTCTAAAAGCAAAAGATAATTTTGGCATTTCAATATCTTCATTTTCTATTTCGTTAATTGTCACGCCAAAAAGACAAGCTAATTTTTCTAACATATCCAGCGATAAATTTCTTTCTCCTTTTTCTGCTTTTGAAATCAAGCTTTGATCCACATTAAGAAAATTTGCAATACTCGTTTGATTAAAATTCATTTTTTCTCGAAGAGTTTTAATATTTGCACCAATTTTATTTTCCATTTTTAAACCTCCACCACAAATATTATGTCATATTTTTGACTGGAGTTAAATAAACTTTTATGACAGCCGTGACACAAAAAAGGAGAATTATTCATTCTCCTCGTTTGGTCTTTCTTGAATTCTATGAATTGATGTTGCACAACATGTTTCTTCATCTACATCGATAACTACACCACAAAGCATTGCTTCACTTTCTGATGGTGTAAATCTAGTACTTTGTTTATAAACATTATGTGCAATAATTTCTTCTACATCTCTTCCTAGAATACTGTCATATGGTCCACACATTCCAACATCAGTTATAAATGCACAACCATCATAAATTTTTTCATCAGCCGTTTGAATATGTGTATGTGTACCAACAATAGCGATACATTTATCAGAAAACATACGTAAGAACAATTCTTTTTCACTTGTTGCTTCAGCATGTAAGTCCACAAAAATCATATCAGCATCGATTTTATCTAGTAGTCGTTGCATTGTAACGATCGGTTCATCTGTCGCACAATCCATAAATACCGAGCCAAGGATATTAACAACAGCAATTTTTTTACCACAAACTTCTTTCACACAAACTGTTTTACCAATATCTAGTGGTTCTAAATTTGCAGGTCTTACTAAGTCAGGACACTCATCTAAATGCATCTTTATCTCGCCTTTAGAAAATGCATGATTTCCTAATGTAATTACATCAGCACCAGCTGCTTTTAAACTGTTATAAATCTTTACAGATATACCTTTACCATGTGCAGAATTTTCACCATTTACAATTGCTAAATCACACTTTGTTTCACGAATCAAATCAGGTAAGCGTTCTTCAACTTTTTTACGACCACTTTTAGCAACAACATCACCTAAGAATAATATTCTCATAAACTTATTGTGCTAATTCTTGAACACGTACTTCACGGATGACAGTAACTTTGATTTGACCTGGATAAGTTAGTTCATTTTCAATTCTTTCACGAATATCATGAGCTGTCTTAGTCATTGTCTCATCATTAATTTTTTCTGGTTGAACCATGATACGAATTTCTCTACCTGCTTGAATAGCAAATGCTTTTTCTACACCTTCATAGCTTGTCGCAATCTTTTCTAGATTTTCAAGTCTTTCGATATAGTTTTCCATTGATTCATATCTTGCGCCAGGTCTAGCTGCACTTAATGTATCTGCAGCACTGACTAATACAGAAATAATATCTGTAGCTTCTGTATCACCATGGTGTGATTCAATCGCATTAATTACAATGGAATTTTCACCATATTTCTTTGCAAGTTTTGCACCAAGTTCAACATGGCTTCCTTCTTGTTCAAAGTCTACAGCTTTACCAATATCATGTAGTAAACCAGCTCGTTTTGCTAAGCTTTGATTTAATCCAAGTTCAGCAGCCATAATACCAGTGAATGTAGCAACCTCAACTGAGTGTTCAAGACAATTTTGTCCATAGCTATAACGATATCTTAAACGACCAATTAGTTTAATAAGTTCACGATTCATTCTGCCAATACCAAGTTTAAATACAGCTTCATCGCCATATTTAGCTATTGATTCATCTAATTCATTCTTAACTTTGTTAACAACTTCTTCAATTCTACTTGGTTGAATACGTCCATCTTTCATTAAGATTTCAAGAGATTGTCTTGCGATTTCACGACGAATTGGATCAAAACAAGAAACAGTAATTACATCTGGTGTATCATCAATAATTAAGTCAACACCTGTAGCTTGCTCGATAGCTTTAATATTTCTACCTTCTCTACCGATAATTCTACCTTTCATATCCTCATTTGGAAGAGAAACAACAGATACTGTTCTTTCTAATACTTCATCTTGAGAATATCTTTGAATTGCATTTGCGATAATATTCTTTGCATTATCAGCAGCTTTTTCTTGTGCTAATTCATCTTGTTCATGCAAATATGCAGAAATTTCTTTCTCGCATTTCTTTTCAACAGCATCCATTAGTTCTTTACGTGCATCTTCTTGTGTCATATTTGCAACTTTTTCAAGAACTTCGATTTGGCTATCAATTCTTTGTTGTAGCTCTTCTTCCATTTTGCTGAGATTTGCTAGTTTATCCTCAGTGAGTTTCTTTTGCTCATTAAGTTTCTTTTCTTTTTCATGTAGATTTTCTTCACGGAATCCAAGGTTATCTTCTCTTCTTTGAAGTTTCATTTCAGTTTGCTGAATTTTATTTCTTTGATCTTTTAATTCTTTTTCAGCTTGTAACTTCATCTCATAAACTTGTTGTTTTCCGTCTAAATTCGCTTGGCGTTTTTCATTTTCAGCCTGCGATTTTGATTCTTCAAGAATAGATTTGGCTTCAACTCTTGCGCGATCCAAACCCGCTTTGCTAACAATAATCATAATGACTACGCCAACAACAATTCCAACAAACACAGCTAAAATGGTTATACCAATACTATTCATATTGATCCCCTCCATTTTTTCTATTATTTCTTTTGAGATTCACTCTCCATATTATTATACATCTCAAATCTCTTTTCACAAAATATAACCCCTTACATTTTTCCTTTAAATAACAAAAAAGTTAAATATCTATTTAAAAAGTAGAATCATTGTGACTCTACTCTCTAATGTTATTCTGCTATTTGTTCTGTACTTGTACCAAATAATTTATCTTTGATTTGAACAGTAATTTCCTCATCAATTTCAGGATGATTCTTTAAGAATTCACGTACTGAAGCAGCACCTTGTCCTATCTTTTCCCCTTTATATGAGAACCAAGCTCCTGCTTTATCAATAATATTATTTTCTACACCAAGAGTTACAACTTCATCAATATGAGAAATACCTTCACCAAAAATAATGCTTACAACTGCAGTTTTAAATGGTGGTGCCACTTTGTTTTTAACAACTTTGATTTTAACACTATTTCCATATGCATCTTGACCAGTTTTTAAAGTTTCTGATTTTCTCACATCTAGTCGAACAGATGCATAGAATTTAAGTGCTCTACCACCTGGAGTAGTTTCAGGATTACCAAACATAATTCCTACTTTTTCACGTAATTGGTTAATGAAAATAGCTGTACAATTTGAACGATTCATAACACCAGCTAATTTACGCATTGCTTTAGACATTAAACGAGCTTGTAATCCCACAGAAGAATCGCTCATTTCACCATCTAATTCTGCTTGAGGAACTAGTGCAGCTACAGAGTCAATTACGACTAAATCGATTGCACCTGATTTAATTAATACTTCTGTAATTTCTAATGCTTGCTCACCTGAATCGGGTTGCGAAAGAATAAGTTCATCAATATCTACGCCTAAATTTTTAGCATAAATAGGATCAATGGCATTTTCTGCATCAATAAATGCGCATCTTCCTCCCTTTTTTTGACATTCAGCTATTGCATGCAATGCTAATGTTGTTTTACCTGAAGATTCTGGTCCATAGATTTCAATAATTCTACCTTTTGGGTATCCACCAATACCAAGTGCCGCATCTAGTGCAATACTTCCACTAGGAATAGCATCAACTGAAACATTAGCTCTATCACCTAGTCTCATAATGCTACCTTTACCATATTCTTTTTCAATTGTCTTTAAAGCATCAGCTAATAATTGATCTTTTTTATTATCTGTTGTTTCTTTATTTTTTTCCGTTGCCATATCTGCAATTTCTCCTTTCACTATTATATATACGCAAAAATTATGAAATTCCCCTATTTACTTTCAAAAATATCACTCTTTAATTGATTGAAGTAAGAAACACCAGCCGCAATACTAACAAAAGTAGAGAACCATAGCATAATCGTAGATACTGGTAAATTCCATAAAGCAAAAGGTAAATTATTCAATAAGATTAACGGAATTGTAATCATTTGTAATACTGTTTTTAATTTACCTAACATTTGTGCTGAGACAACCTTACCGTTGTTTGCCGCAATCATTCGACATCCATCTACGATAATATCTCTACAAATCATTAAGATAACAGGCACTACTGGAATAATACCTCTAGAAACAAACAACAAGAACATTGTTGTCGTTAACATCTTATCCGCAATAGGATCAGCAAACTTACCAAAAGTAGTTTGCATATTTCTGCTTCTAGCAATATGACCATCAAGGAAATCTGTAAAAGCTGCCACAACATAAATTGCTAAACAAATTAAGTTAATGACAGATAGATGTACCCCTTGGATGTTAAAAACATATGGTTCAATACCTAACTGTGCATATGGAAATATATATACAAGTACTACAACAGGAACCAAAATAATTCTAAATATTGTTAATCGATTTGGAAGATTCATAAAAACCCTTCTTTCTATATTAGATATTCTACCAAAAATATCTTGTCTCAAGTATACCAGTTTGTAATAAAACAATAATAACAAATACTGATACTACAAATATAAATCCTAACACATTAATCACTTTACTTGTTTTTTCTAGTGCAAGTCTAGCAATATATTTATAGATGAATATACCTAATAATCCACCTATTGTATTTCCCATAATATCTGTTATGTCTGTTACACCAACCCATAAAACATATTGTAATATTTCAATTGTTGTACTTATTCCTACTATAATTAGTAACATCATTTTAAAAGAAAAATGCTTCTGTTCGCTCAAAAATAATCCTAATGGAATAAATACAAATACATTTGCAAATATTTCTAACGAATCAATTTTTCCATTAATAAAAATTGAACCAGCAAAAGGAACTAAATTAATATTATGATATCTTCCAATATTGCTTAATGATATCTGTCCTTTGAACAAAACAGTCCAAACTAAAATAAATAGATAGATACCAAATAGACATAAAGATATATTTTTTTCACTCAACTTTTTTCTTCTTCTCATGTTCTTAAAAAATAAGGAGTGCCGAAGCACTCCATGATTTTCACACTCTGTAAGCCATGTTCTGTCCTTCTAATGAAGTGGCAGCCATTTATCTCTGCAAATGCAGCCTTTACTCCCTTCAATTTGTTCGTAAAGATTCTCCTACCAAATTTTGGATTTCTCGCTTGTGGGGTTTATCTCGTTCCACCTAGGCTATTTCTAGCTAGCTTCGTCACTGTGACACCTTAAGGGTATTGACCATGGATTTCTCTTTAGGTTTCTACTCCGCCGTCAGCTTTCACTGCCTTGTCTTATTGATTCAACAAGCACAAACACTACCGTCATCGCAGACGGTGCGAGCATGGACTTTCCTCTAACGCATAACGTCAGCGACTGCCCGAATGTGTTAATCTTGATTTCTCTTTTTTTGTTCAAATACTTCTTCTTCTAGACGCGATAATCTTTTTAAGATATCCACACTACTTTGACCAACACTTGCTGGTGAAGGATTTGCTTCAAGAGCTCTTGTACGACCTTCAACTTCAATTAGCTTTGCTCTCAAAGAAGCATTAGTTCTTTCAAGCTCACCTATTTTTTCGTTTAGTTCAGATGTGATTTCTTGATATGTTTGATAATCTTGGATAATTAAATCTAAAAAGTTATCCACTTCTGTAGCGTTATATCCTTTAAAATCAATATTAAATTCTTTATCGAGAATTGTTTGAATATCAAGATTTACCTTCCCTGCCATACTTATCACGCTCCGTTTATTTATTATTACAGGAATATTCATGAAAATCAACGGGTTCTTCCTTATTAATGTGAACAAATGTATAATAATACCATGGTGAAAAAAGATGGTTAATTATCCAAATGGACATAAAAGCTCTCAATCCTCTAAAGTATCTAATGCTGGTGGCAGAGGAATGGAGCTCGAAAAAGAAATCAACGCCACCAATGCTTTTTACCTCGATGAAGATAAAGCAGTCATTTATAAAAAGCCTACTCCAGTAACGATTGTTAAAGTAGACTATCCTGCACGAAATGCTGCTAAAATAACAGAAGCTTATTTTAAGCTACCAAGTACAACAGACTACAACGGAATATATAAAGGAAAATATATTGATTTTGAGGCAAAAGAATGCCAATCTTTGACTTCTTTCCCTCTTAAATCAATCCATGAACACCAAATCAAGCATTTAGAAAATGTATGCAAGCATGGTGCAATTGCCTTTGTAATTATTCGCTTTATAAAATACAATGAAACATATTATGTGGATGCTGAAAAATTATTAGAATATATTCGTACAAGTACTAGAAGTTCTATTCCATATAAATGGTTTCAAGAAAACGGTTATTTAATTCCTTTTCATTACAATAAACCGGTGGATTATTTAAAAGTAGTAGACAGTTTATTCTTTAAGGAGTGAGATATATGACAAGAACAAATACTAATGGTACAAACCATTCAAAACATAAAAAACAAAAGAAAAGAAAAGTAAATCGCTTAAATCTCTGGACTCTAATATTAAGTATTATTGTCGCATGTGAACTAATTGTTGCTATAACAGGATCTGTAATGATTCTTGGCATGCTAAAAAGTGAGCCCGATTTAAACGTTGATGATTTCTTCTCTGCAGAAAGTAGTCATATCTATGATAAAGATGGCAATTTGATAGCGGATGTTGGTACAACAATTCGTGAAAATGTCACATATGATGAATTATCAGAATCATTAATTGACGCCTTCCTATCTGTAGAAGACTCGAGATTCTTTGAACATGATGGATTCGATATGCCTCGTTTCATTAAATCCGCATTAACAAATGTCAAAAATATCTTAACGCATAATTCATCTCGTCAAGGCGGTTCAACCTTTACGATGCAATTAGTTAAGTTAACTTATTTCCAAAATGATGATACTGGTTTAACAAAAACAAAAGATATTGAGTATAAAGTTCAACAGATTTCATTAGCTAGAGAATTAGAAAAGAAATCAAATAAAAAAGCAGTATTTGAAATGTACTTAAACAAAATGAACTTTGGTGGTTCAGGAAATATTAGAGGTATTGAAAAAGCTGCACAATACTATTATGGAAAACATGCTAGTGAATTAAATCTTGCAGAAAGTGCAATGCTAGCTGGTGTAATTAACTCACCATATTATTATGATCCTCATAACTTCTTAGATTATGCAACAAATAGAAGAAATACTGTTTTATATCTAATGAAGAGACATGGATATATCACTGATAAAGAATATAAATTAGCTTGTAGCATTAAAGTTGAAGATACACTTGTTAATCCTGATACAGCAACTGGTTCTACATATGCTTATCAGTCTTATATCGATACAGTTATACAAGAAGCTCAATCTATCACTGGGCAAGATCCACTAAGTGTTGCGATGGATATCTATACATATATGGATCCTGATGCACAACAAGTTATGGATGATATCCAAGCAGGAAATAACGAAAATGTTATTTTCCCTGACGATTTAATGGAAGTTGGTATGATAGCCGAAAACAACCAAACTGGTGAAATTGTCGCTATTGGTGGTGGTAGAAACTATGGTCGTGGTGGATCAATGTTACTAAATCACGCAACCCAACAATATAAGCAACCAGGTTCAAGTATTAAGCCAGTAATTGACTATGCATTAGCATTTGAATATCTTGGTTGGGCAACAAGCCATGTTGTTACAGATAGGCCTATCAATTATGCTGGTACAGATGTTGTCATCAAAAATGCTAGTGGAAACTATAGTGGTCAAATGACATTACAATATGCAATTAGTATGTCGTTAAATACTCCAGCTATTCAAGCATTGCAAGATGTTATTCAAACAGCTGGTTGGCAAACTGTAGTCGATTACATTCAAAGTTTAGGATTTTCTCAAGTTTCCTCTGATAACTTTGACATTGGATTTGCAATTGGTGGTTCTAACTTCACATGTACTCCAGAAGAATTAATGGCCGCAAATGCAGTCATCATGAATGGTGGTTATTATATTGAACCTCATACAATTTCTAAGATTACATTTAGAAGTGGTACACAAGAACCAATTACTCCTACTTATGAAAAGAAACAAGTTCTTAGTTCAGAAGCTGCATATCTAACATCAGTAATGATGCAAAATGTAGTTCCTCAATATGTATTTACACAATTATTACAAAGGGATTATCCAGTATATGCTAAAACAGGTACAACTGACTGGGGAAGTGAAGGTTTACAATATAACATTCCTCAAGGTGCTTCAAAAGATAAATGGATGGTATCCGAAACGAGCCAATATACTACAGCTGTTTGGATTGGTTACGAAAAAGGTGTTAAAGATGCGAATACTTACTTTGATACCGCAAAACAAAATATGAATATTCAAGGTAAGATATCCAATGAAATACTATCTGTACTAAATGATGATATTAAGCCACAAGGTGTTCAAAAACCTGAAGGAGTAACTACAATCACTCATATATTAGGTACTTTCCCATATGCTTCCCCTATTGAAGGTATGGATGCAGGATTAATTACAACTGGTTATATCAAGTCGGACAAAGCAACACTTGTCGATCCAGAAACTGCAGATGATGTTGAAGATATCAGTGAATTCCATGTTGAATATAACGAAGATGGAACAGTCAATTTAAATTGGGGCGTTTATCCAGATGCTGATAAACTACAAGTAGCAGATGGCACTATGGATATAAGCTTATATAATGGTGATACATTATTAGTTGAAGCTTATGGTAATCGTATATTCGACTATAGTTGGATATTTGGACCAATACGTTATAAAGCTAGATTTAAACAAAATGGTGAAGTTAAAGCTGAAATCAGTAGCGAATCTGAATATTATAGTGATTCAATTAGTTTAGATCCTGATACAGATACAGAAGCTTGTGGTTTCTATGGTTATGAATCAGGTCAAGGTCAATCAAATGAAGTATGTTATACATTCCATACTCCTGCCGAAAAGAAGGAAGAAGAACCAGAACCTACTCCTACTGCTGAACCAACCGCAACGCCTGAACCTACTGCTACACCAGACGAATAACAAACAAAAGACTAGTGTCAATAATACTGATACTAGTCTTTTAATAACTATTATAGAAATGGAACCATATAAACAGGCAAGTAATGAATTCCATTTTTCCATTCATAATCTTTTGTATGAACAACAAAGGAATCCTTTATACGGCCACTAAATTTTTCTCGAAATATATCTAAAGATTTATGTTCTCGATAATTTCCTGATTTCACTTCAATCGGATTAATTTTTGCTCCATTTGAAATCAAAAAATCAATTTTATAAAGATGGTTTGAAGTTTGGCTTGCAAAAGTATAATAGAATAAATTATATCCTTTTGCGATTAGCATTTGTGCTACTACACACTCATAAATATAACCAAGGTTTGCATCTAAATTATCTGTGAGTAACTTATTATAGATAATATTGTCTGTATATTTCTTATTTTTAAATGCAAGTGTAATAAATAATCCTATATCTGATGTGAATAATTTATACCTAGTGATATCTTTCTCCAAATTCATTCCAATGCTTGGATTATTCGCATGATATGCAATATTCACAGTATATGAACTGAGTAAATCTGGCAATAATTCTCGAACTTGTTCTGATCGTATACCTAGTCTAGCATTTGATAAAACGTATCTTGAAGCATTACCACTTAAGCTAGCAGGTATAGAATCATAGATATCTCCTGTTAATCCATAATCATCGATTTTCATAAAGTCTTCTTCATACAAATCAATAATCTCCCTTTTTACTTCATCAACTACTTGAAGATTATTTTCTTGTAAATATATTTCAATTGCTTGAGGCATTCCACCTACTAGCATATATAATCTGAAGATACGCATTAAATTTCTATGCATGGTATTTCCGGCTGGTTTTTTATTTTCAATTAATGTTCTTATAGTATCAGCAGTAATTTCATCCCCAATCGCCCAAAGAAATTCTTCAAAATCCATAGGATACATTGATATTTTATGTTCTTCGCTTGGAATCAATATGTCTTTTGTATTCTTTTTTATTGATAGCAACGATCCAGTTTCAATATATTTGTATCTACCATCCGCCACAAGGTACTTAATTGCTTGTCTAGCCAAAGGATATAATTGAACTTCATCAAAAATAATTACTGATTCATGAGGATATAACCTAACTCCAGTTAATTGTTGCAGTTGTAAGAAAAAGAAATCTAAGTTATATGTATCCTCAAATAATTCCTTTATTTCTCTACTAGTATGAGCAAAATCAATCAAAATATATGATTTGAATTCTTTTTTTGCAAATTCTTCAACAATTGTAGACTTACCAACGCGACGTGCACCTTTAACTAAAAGTGCATATTTATCACTTTTTTTCTCTTTCCATTCAAGAATCTCATCATATATTTTTCTTTTGAATACCGTTTTTGCCAT
>CAVAZS010000073.1:0-11803 GCA_963593385.1 Lachnospiraceae bacterium
TCTTTAGCTTCTAGAATACGTTCTATTGCTTGTTCTAGACTAAGTGTATGATAAGGTAAATATAAATTTCTTAATTCTTTTGGTTTAACCATTTTATATACTCTATATGATGACAATTCATACGTATAAGAAAAATATCGATATAAATATCCAATCCAATAAATCTCATTATTTGTATATTTATCTTTACCATATTTTGATTCTTGGTACTCTTCTTCTATATATTCAATAATATCTAATGGTTGTAAGTTTGATTGCAAAATACTTTTATTATCTAATAGTTTTACAATATCACTATTCATAAAACGACGAATAAATATAGGAGAACTTGTTTCAACCTTTTCTAATGACAATTCAAATGTAGAGCCTTGTAATTCACATAATAATATTCCATCACTATCCATTTTTTTCATATTACTCACCATTTTTATCTAGAATTTCATCGATATACTTTCCTTTCCCTCTATATTCTATTCGTGCAAGCATCACTTTATCTTCTCTTAATTTTGCATCATTACTTCGCATTTCTTGATAATATTGTTTTTCTTTTTCACAAAGATAAACTTTTTCAACCATTTGTAACTTTGAAACAGCTAAATCATTTATAAAGACATATTGATTACCGAGATTAGTCGCAGCCAAACAATGTTTACATTGTTCATCCGTTATTTCGCCTCTTATAAATGAATTAATAATGCTAAACATTCTATTATCCGCAATAGGCGCAATAATATAATCACATTTTCTAGAATTAGAAATTAGTTCTTTTAGCAAAGAACTATTCGAATATTTTTCTAATGCTCCACGGTAATACGCTATTGTAAGCATCCATTCTTGATCCACATGATATTCTTTACATTTTAAATTTTGATTATCAAAACCAAAATAATAAGCACTAGAATTTTTATATCCCGAAATAAAAGATATTGCCTGTTCGTATTTCTCACCAGTATAAAATCCTTGTCCAAAATCATTATTTATGCGTCCCACATTCACTTGAACTATTCCATTGATATCATTTTTTGCACCATGGAATAATAATTTATGATTTTCTTTTAATCTTTCCTTCCATAACATTTCTTTAATACGATTAAGTTGTATTTTATGATCAAAAGCATATGTATAAACTGATTCTAATAGTTGATTAGAAGGCACAGCATTATTTTTTTCTAAACGAGAAATTGATTCTTGTTCTATTCCTAACTGTTCAGATAATTCACTTTGTGTTAATCCTAAAATTTGTCTAATCGCAACTAAGTCATCCGCAAATTGATATTCCATAGTACATCTCCAACTTATTTATAACATAAATCATAAATAAGTTAAACAAACTTATTTATACATATTGCATAAATAAGTTATATTCGTGAAACATCTTGAGTTTTACTAGGTTTTAATTGTATAATCTTCTATGCATGCACCAGTGGTGGAATGGCAGACACGTACGCTTGAGGGGCGTATGAGGCAACTCGTGCAAGTTCAAGTCTTGTCTGGTGCACCATTTGTAATCAAACGAGCCTGATGGTTCGTTTTTATTTTAATAAGGTGATGAATATGAAGGGTTTAGGAACAATTATTAATGTAATAGCCATCATAGTTGGTGGTATTATTGGTTTACTTTTCAAAAATGTATTAAAAGAACGTTATCAAGAAACAATTCTTAAAGCTACAGGAATAGCTGTTATGTTTTTAGGAATATCTGGAACAATATCTAAAATGCTAGTTATACAAGATGGTTCATTATCTTCCATTGATACTTTACCGATGATTATTTCTTTAGCTCTTGGAGCTTTTCTAGGTGAATTACTAGATATAGATCATAAGATAGAAGAATTTGGTACATGGCTAAAAGTTCATACAGGTAATGCTAAAGATAAAAACTTTACGAATGCTTTTGTTAGTGCATCTTTAACCGTATGTATTGGAGCTATGGCAATCATTGGTGCTTTACAAGATGGTATAAATGGTGATTATTCTGTATTACTCGCTAAAGCCATATTAGACTTAATTATCATCATGATTATGACTTCTTCTCTAGGTAAAGGTTGTATCTTTTCTTTTATTCCTGTTGGTATATTTCAAGGTCTTGTTACAATCTTTGCTATATTTATTTCTAGCTTTATGACAGATGCAATATTAAGTTCTATTTCATTAGTTGGTAATATTCTTATCTTTTGCGTTGGTTTAAATTTATTATGGCCTAGCACAATAAGAGTAGCGAATTTACTCCCTTCTTTAATCTTTATCATTATTTTTACAATTTTTTTCTAATTTTTGTGACCTATCACTTCTTTTTTCTGTCTATATAGGTGTAAAGGAGATCACAAAGATGAAAAAATTATTTTTAACTACATTATGTATTTTAACTTTAGTAGGATGTTCTTCTACTAAAAAGGAGGAAGAAGCTGTGATTATTACAGAAGAAACAGCTAACACACAAATCGCAACACCATTCCATGAAGTCACTTCATTATCTGAAGCAACAAAAGATGCAGGATTTAACTTCAATATTCCTTCAGAAATTAGCGGTAGCTCAATGTGCACATATCTAGTTTATGATTCTGATATGAACATGCTTGATATCCGTTACGGCACAAGTGAAAATGTAACAGCTTATGTTCGTAAATGCGAAGGAACAACAGAGAACTTATCTGGTGACTACAATGCATATGATGAAACAAAAACAGTTATAATCAATGATACTGATGTTACATTAAAATCAAATGAAGATGCTGTCTATGTTGCCGAATGGAGTAAAGATGGTTATAGCTATTCATTAAAGGTTGTTCAAGGATTAAGTGAAGCAGAAATCACAGAAGTTATATCAAATATCGATTAATTAAATTATGTTTAGATTAAATGATCAAAGTATTATCCAATTATATTTGGATAGAGATGAAACAGCTATCAAAGAAACAGATAAAAAATATGGTAGATATTGCTTTAGCGTCGCCAACCATATTCTCTTTAATCATGCCGATAGCGATGAATGTGTAAACGATACATATTTTAAAGCTTGGATCACTATTCCCCCAACGATTCCTGAAAATTTAAAAATATATCTTAGTAAAATTACACGTAATCTCGCTTTGAATCTTTATGAAAAACTTCATGCCGAAAAACGTGGCGCTATGCAAACAAATGTTGTTTTAGATGAAATTAGTGAAATTGTTGGTAAGAGTAGTGTTGAAGAAGATGTAAATAGCGTATTACTTACAGATTGTATCAATACATTTTTAAAGGAATTACCTAAAGAAAAAAGAAAAATATTTGTTCTAAGATATTGGCATATGTATTCCATTTTAGAAATATCCACCCAATTAAACATTTCTGAAAGTAATGTAAAAATGTCTTTATCTAGAACAAGAAGCGCATTACATGAATATTTAGTAAAGGAAGGATTTGCATAATGAAGAAAGAATTTCAATTTTTACATTCCCTAAATGATATAGATGATTCTTTAATTAATGAAGCAATAGAGTTTAAAACGCATAAATTTCCTTCCCTTTCCAAGTTTAAACTCGTTCCTATTCTAAGTTTTAGTATGTGTTTACTCCTACTCTTTGTCTTTATTTCAAATCAGCCTAAAAATGATACTAGTGATGTACTTGTTACAAATCCAATGAGTGAAATTAGTTCATTAGATGAAGCACAAGCACAACTTGGTTACTCATTATCTATACCTGAAATAGAAAATACAACGAAAGAATACTATTTAATCAATTCCATGATTGAAGTTCGTTATATGAATCATGAAGAACAGAAATATATTATTCGTAAAGATATTGGTAGTGAAGATTGTAGTGGCATATATACAACCTATGAGGAAACAAAAACAATATCTTCTAATGGTATAGATATTACAATTAGTGGTAACAATAACCTGTATTATTTAGCTACTTGGACTAGTGGTGATTACACTTATTCCTTCTATGCAGTCGATGGACTAAATGAACAAGCACTACTTTCTTATGTAAATGAGATTAACTAATTTCTAAAAAAAAACACAAAAAGAAATGACGTAATTGCCATTTCTTTTTCTTCTTGCATTTACAATAAAACAATGTCTTTTGTTTTATCATTCTTTTTCAAACTTAAAGCATATTCTTTACTAGCATCAATCATTGGAGATAAAACATCATTCTTTTTAATAATATTTTTTGTAAGAATACAATCATATATGTTAAATGAATCTACCCAATTAATTGGTACTAGTCCATATTCTTTAATTTTCTCTATTGCGACATAAGGAATTAAACATAATCTATTTTCTACTTCACAACTATGTACAACAGATGTAACTGATCCTAAGAATAATTCGCTCTTTAGTTGTATTCCTGCTTCTTTTAAACTATTTCTAAATTTTTCGGTAAAGCAACATTCTGAATAGGTATAAGTAAAGCTAAAGCCATTGAAATCAGCTAAGCATACATTTTTTTGTTTAGCTAATGGATGATTAGGGCTGCACATAATACATAATTTTTCTTGGAATAATGGTGTAACTTTTGCATTTCCACTTTCTCCCATATCTACCATTTGTACGTATCCTATATCACATTCGTGATTATCTAACCAACCTGGAACTTTTGAACAACATATAGTATTTACCTCAACACTAGTTTCAATATCTTTTTGGAAATTCATAAAGAAATCACCAAAGCTAAAGGCAACCATTAATTCTCCACCAGCAACTCTTATTTTTTTATCATCCACTTCTAATTTAAACTCTGTTTCACATTCGTTATATATTTTTAGAATTTGATTTGCATATTCTAAAAACTTTACACCTTTTGATGTAAGTTCTAATGATCCATTACTAAATTCAATTAATGTAGAATTAAATTCATCTTCTAAAGCATGTACATGCTTTGCTAAAGTACTAGGCGCATAGCTTAATACTTCACTAGCTTTGATATAATTTTTTTCGTTTGCTAATACAACGAATGTTTTTAGTTGTTTAATATCCATAATTACTTCCTGCTATCTAAAAAGGGTTGCTATATGCAACCCTTAGTATAAACCAAATTTACTTATTTGTTATCAGCGACTACTTGTTCACCAGCAGTTCTACCAAATACTACTGTATCAACAACGGCGTTACCACCTAGTCTATTTGCACCATGGATTCCACCAGTAATTTCGCCAGCAGCATATAAACCTTCGATTGCGTTACCACTTTCATCTAATACATGTGTTTCTGTATCGATTGTAACACCACCCATTGTATGGTGTACGCAAGCTTGTCTAGCTGTAGCTACCCATGGACCATTTTCTAGTTTTGTAGAATATAGAGTACGTCCGAATTCATCTGTTTCTTCACCATCTACACACTTGTTAAATGTATCTACTGTAGCTTGTAATGTTTCATAATCACAACCTAGCTTTTCAGCTAATTCTTCCAAAGTATCAGCGACTACGATATATCCATTTTCTTCTAGATAATCAAATGTAAATCCATCAGCACTTCTCCAATCAGGATCAGTAATATCAACATATCCTGCTCCATCGCCACTTTCTAGCATATAGAACATACTGTCTTCTTGTGATAATACAGATAAGCAGATTTCATCACGTCTACCATCTTCTCTAACAAATCTTTCACCATTCTTATTAATGAAGATAATTTGATCTGTACCATTAACATCTCTTGGTGGATACTTTGTTAATTGTCCATCTTTTGTATTGCCTAAGTATAGAAGTTGAATTTGATCCATATCTGTTAAATCAGCACCAACTTCTGTTGCCATTGTAATACCATCACCTTGTGAACAACTTGTTCTATTTGTAGTCATAACTTTACTTAAGTCATCCCACTTACCACTAGTGTTATATTCTTGAACCATTGAACTATTAGCAGCAAATCCACCAGTAGCAAGTACTACACCCATACTAGCTGTAGCTGTAAACTCATTACCACTAGCATCTTCACAGACAACACCAGTAACCTTGCCATCTGTTTGAACTAATGATTTACCTGTAGATTCTGTATAAATTGTTACATTATCCATTGAATCAATCTTATCAAGATATGTTGAGATAAATCCTGTTCCCATTTGCATAGTAGAAGTATGAGTTCTTTGCCATAATGAACCAGCACCTTGACCAATCTTGTCAGAGAAGCTCATTCCCATGTCTTCAATCCATTCATAATCTTCATATGCATCATAGCAAAGTTTCTTAACTAGATCTAAATTACCAACTTTATCACCATTGATCCAAGTTTGTAATGCATACCATTCTTTAGAATCGAATAAGTCTGTTCTACCACTTGCTTTGTATTCATCCCATTGTTTTTGAACTTCAGCTTGTAATTCAGCATGTTCATCACTAACAGGTTCTTCAGCTAAAGCATTTTCAATTGTAGTCTTTACAGTATCAGTCATTGTGACTTCTTTTTGTAAAGCTTCATCTGGTGTATTATAGATAGCTCCACATACTAATGTATCACCACCAACTTCACCATTCTTTTCAATAACAGCAACTTCTGCACCACTTTCACCAGCAGCGATAGCAGCAGCTAAACCTGCTCCACCACCACCGACAACAACTACATCAGCTGTAATATCAGATTGTGCATCATATGTAATTGCTGTTTGGAAGTCATCTTTACTTCCACCAGCTTCTTCAATTGCGTCTGCTACGGCATTAATGATTGCTCTACTTGTAATAGTAGCCCCTGTAACAGTATCAACATTTAATGTTTGAAATTCAACGATTTCTGCAGGGATTTTATCGACTGGAGCTTCTCCTCCACTTGTTTTAACATCTCCACTAGAATTTGTTAAACGTCCACCAATACCAGGTGTTTCTGAGTTACTTGTTACAGTAACTGAGCTGATTTTTCCATCAGTAACTACAGTTTCAACTTCTACATCAGCGTTCATACCAGGTCTAGATGTTGTATATGTACCATCCGTTAATGTACCAGTTGATCCTGTTGACGTATCACTTGTTGCACTAGATGTTCCATTAGATGATGAACATCCAACAGAGAACACCATGACAAAAGCTAACGTCATAGATAATAATTTTTTCATTTTCTTTTCCTCCGCTTGCTAATATATTAACATGTTATTTTTTTAACAAGTCTCACTTTTCGTAAGAGGGGTCACACTTTTTTACACTCAAAAAATAATCTTCTTCATCATGAATGCATGTAACCGCATCCAATTTTAGACACATTTGCACATTTATCTAAATTTGCTCATGCCTTTGTTGACCTATGGTCAGCTGGGTGCTAAATTACTTTACGCGTTAAGAAAAAAGGAGGATATTTTGTGGAAAAGATTGCAAAAAAAATCGTCAAATATAGAGTACTTATCTTAATTATTGCGACTCTGTTACTTATTCCAAGTTTATTTGGATTTATTAAAACAAAAGTCAATTATGACATATTAACTTCTTTACCAGATAGTGCAGATTCTATCGTTGGTCAAAACATCTTAGGTGATGATTTCGGTCAAAAAGCTTCTGCTATGGTAACAGTTAAAGGATTACCTGATAAAGAAGTAAAAAAGATTGCGGATAAAATAGAAAATCTAGATGGTGTAAATTCTGTTATTTGGATTGGTGAATTTACAGATACAATCCCAACTGAAATGATACCTAGTGATATTCGTTCCATGATTGATAATGGCGAAGCTAAATTAATCATGATTACATTTGATTATGATAACGGTAATGAAAAAACATTAGCTGCGATTAAAGAAGTAGAAACATTATTAAATGACAACGTTTATATTGGTGGTTTAGCTGCTGTTACATACGACACAATGAATGTGATTGAATCAGAATTCCCAGTATATGTCATCGTTGCAGGAATTCTAGCCATGGTTGCTTTGTTCCTTGGTCTAAAATATACTCTTGCTCCTGTCATCTTTATTGTCGGTTTAATTTATGCTATTGCATATAACTATGGAACAAATATATTCCTAGGTGAAATCAGTTATATCACTAAATCTATAGCGGCTATATTACAGCTTGCTGTATCCATGGACTTCTCCATCTTCTTATTAGAAAGATATGATGAAGAACATAAACATTCTGATTCAAATGAAGAAGCGATGGTTAAAGCTATTACAGCTACTTTTACAAGTATCTCTGGTAGTTCTTTAACTACAATTGCAGGCTTCATGGCTATGATCACAATGGATTTAAGTTTAGGTAAAAACTTAGGTATTGTCATGTCTAAAGGTGTTGTCCTTGGTGTATTATGTGCCGTTATTATTTTACCAGCATTAATTCTTACATTTGATAAACCATTACATAAATATCAGCATAAGACTATATTCCCTAGCTTTAAGCCATTTGCTAAGTTTACGGTTAATCACTATAAAGCTTTCCTAGTCTTAGCTGTAGTACTTGCTGTACCTTGTTACTTAGCACAAAAACAAACACCTGTTTATTACAACTTACTAAAAGCCTTACCAAGTGATATGGCTAGTAATGTTGGTACAACTGTTCTAAAAGAAGAATTCAATATGCCAACAACAAACTTTATCCTTGTCAATAAAGACTTATCTAGTCAAGAAATGGATGAAGTATTAGATACAATCAAAAATACAGATGGTATTGTTTCTGTTGCTAGCTTAGATGAATTTATTGGTAGTGGTATCCCAAGTGATTTCTTACCAAGTGATGTAACAAGCTTCTTTGAAGGTGGCGATTACAAGATGATCTTAGCAAACAGCGAATATGAACCGGCTACAGATAAACAAAATGAACAATGTGAATCACTAACAAATGCACTACATGAGATTGATCCTACAGCTTATGTAACTGGTGAAGGTGCATTAGATAAAGACTTAGTTACTGTAGCAGATCATGACTTCAACATTGTTAACTATGTATCAACAATTGCAGTATTTATCATTATTGCCTTTGTATTTAAGTCATTAAGTATCCCACTAGTTCTAGTTAGTGCGATTGAGCTTGCCATATTTATTAATATGGGAATACCTTATTTTACAAATCAAGCAATTCCATTTATCTCTTCAATCGTTATTGGAACCATTCAATTAGGTGCGACTATTGACTATTCAATATTAATGACATCTCGTTATAAAGAAGAAAGAACAGTATTCCACCAACCAAGAAAACAAGCAGTCATTAATACTGTGGCGAATTGTGCAAGCTCGATTATCACAAGTGGTCTATGTTTCTTTGCGGCAACAATCGGTGTGGTATTTGTCAGTAAGATTGACTTAATTAAATCAATTTGTTCCATGCTTGCTAGAGGTTCAATCATTTCAGTATGTGTAATCTTATTTATATTCCCTGCACTACTTATGTTATTTGGACCAATTATTGAAAAAACAAGTTCTGGATTTAAAGGAATAACAAATAAATAGGAGGAAATGATTTATATGAATATTAAAAAAATTACAGCTAGTTCTTTAGCATTATTAATGGCATTATCTTCTTCACAATTTATTAAAGCAGAAGAAGATACAGATAAAGTAGAAAAAGATGAAACAGTATATGCTTTCTTAAGTTCAGATGGATCTTTGAAGAGTTCAACTGTTTCCGAATGGTTACATCATGAAGGTGGTTTTGACAATGTTCAAGATGAAAGTATTTTAAGTGATATCACAAATATCAAAGGTGATGAAGCAATTGAACAAAATGGTTCTAACTTAGTTTGGAATAGTACTTCTGATGATATCTATTACCAAGGTTCAACGAATAAAGAACTTCCAATTTCCATGAAAGTTACGTATTACTTCAATGGACAAGAAGTTCAACCTGAAGATGTATTAGGCGAAGATGGTGCTTTAGAAGTACATATTAAAATTATTAACAATGAGGAACAAACAAAAGTTATTAATGGCAGAACAAAATACATTTCTAGTTTATTCCCTGTTGCAATCGTTACAGACTTAAAAACAGAAACATTTAAAGATGTAGATGCAGAAGATGCAACAATCATCAATGAATCTAAAAATCAAATCGTATGCTTTGCGACAGTTTCTGGTGCAAGTCAAATGTTAGCAGAAACAGATATTGATGCTTTGGAAGATATCAAAGATAGCTTAAAAGATGAATTTGTCATTAAAGCAAATGTTACAGATTTTGAAATGCCTTCAATCATTATGGCTACTACTTCAGTAGTTGACGTAGATCATGATGATTTAGACACAAGTGATTTAGATAAAGTTACAGATGGTATCAATTCCTTAAAAGACGCAACTGCTGAAATCTTGGATGGAACAGTTCAATTACATGATGCAAATATTGAATTAAATGATAAAATGGGCGAATTCCAAACAGCTTATGCTAAATTCCAAGATGGTTTAAATACAGCAAAAGATAGTCAAGGAGATATCGTTGATGGTGCTAAACAATTAAGTGATGGCATTAGCCAAATGAAAACACTTATGGCTTCTTTAACTAGTCAACTTGGTGAATTAGATATGACAGAAATTGGTAACTTACTAACTTCAGCAGGAGCGACTGTTTCTTCCCTTCCTGAAACAGTAAAAACACTAGAAAGCATGAAATCACAACTAGAAGATGCTAAGACACAATTAGCAAACTTATCTAGCGTAATCTATGCTCAATATACAACAGAAGAAAATGCAACAAATACTACAGCTTTATTAAAGAATCAATTTGCTGCCCCTGTCTTATCTTCTATCGCTCAAAGCTTATGTACAGCAGTAGACAATACTGATTTAGGTATATCCATTAATCTAACAGACGAAGATAAAGCTGCTATTGCTTCAACAATTGGTAATAATATTTCTGTAGAACCTTCTTATAGTCAAGATGCAAGAGATACAATTATTGCAGATTTAGCTGCAGCAAAAGCCGCTTCATGTGATGAAGGTGATGATGCTTGTATTGCTCAAGCTCGAACTGATGCAGAAAGTGAAGTTTCCGCATTAACAGGAAGTATTACTGTTACACCTAGTGTGAATACAGAAGCTATTGTTGGTGGTTTAAGTACATTAATTGGTTCTAAAACTTCTGGTATTACAGATACTGTAAAAGGAGCAATTAAGACACAATTAAGTGGTGCATTAACTTCTGATGATACACAAAATACAGTAGCTGGTGCTGCATATGATGCATCAAAAGTAATCGTAAATAATGTTGCAGGACAAACTCAAACTACTCTAACTGATGAATTAAGTGCTATGCAAGGTCAATTAGATGCTGCTATTGAATTATGTAATACAATGACTGAAAGCGTTAATGGTTTAATTAGTGAAGCTAGTAAGATTGATCTAAGTAAAGTTAGTAGCTTAGGTACTGCATTACAAAGTGCTGAACCAGGTCTAGAAAAATTAATCTCAGGTAGCAACTCCTTATATGAAGGAACTAAATCTATGCAAAGTGGATTAAATACATTAAGTTCTTCTAGCAATGATGTAACTAGTGCTATTAATCAATTCAAAGATGCTACACAAGAATTAGCTGAACAAACAGGTAAATTAAATGATGGTGTACAAGAATTCTCTGATGATGGTATTGATAAATTAAGTGCAGAAGTAAATGATGCAATTAACGATTTAAATGATGTAATTGATACAGCTAATGCAACACTTGATCAATCAGTAGAATATTCTAACTATGCTGGTGCAAATGATTCAATGAAAACAAGTGTAAAATTCATCATGAAAACAGATGAAGTAAAGAAAGCAAAAGATACATCTACAACTGATACAACAGAAGATACAGAAACTTCTACCACACTACTTCAAAGAATTACAAATTTATTCAAGCATTAATGATTATTTGATCCAACTCAATTGAGTTGGATCTTTTTATTTATATTGATTTCCGCTTACAAAAGCACCTG
>CAVAZS010000074.1:0-11723 GCA_963593385.1 Lachnospiraceae bacterium
AAAAAAACTGTATTTCTACAGTTCAATTGATTTAATGGAGCGAGTGAGCGGAATCGAACCGCCGTATCCACCTTGGCAAGGTGGTGTTCTACCGTTGAACTACACTCGCATAAATGGCGGTTCCGACGAGGATCGAACTCGCGATCTCCTCCGTGACAGGGAGGCATGTTAGCCACTACACCACGGAACCGTATTTTAGCAAAAATGGGGAATTTAAATCCTGTGCCACAAAAAAACTGTATCCCTACAGCCCAATTTATTTAATGGAGCGAGTGAGCGGAATCGAACCGCCGTATCCACCTTGGCAAGGTGGTGTTCTACCGTTGAACTACACTCGCATAAATGGCGGTTCCGACGAGGATCGAACTCGCGATCTCCTCCGTGACAGGGAGGCATGTTAGCCACTACACCACGGAACCGTTTTCTGGCGAAGAAGGAGGGATTTGAACCCTCGCGCCGGTTTCCCGACCTATGCCCTTAGCAGGGGCACCTCTTCGGCCTCTTGAGTACTTCTTCAGTTTGCCTTAATCACTGACTTAACAGCGCTCATTTATATTACTATGACTTTCAAATTTGTGCAATAGTTTTTTCAAACTTTTTCCACAAATTTTTAGCGAGGTGATTTTTTGGGACTCACCTCGCTAAATATACCATACATTTTATTATTTAAATATACTTGATAATATTTTTGTCAATTGATTGATTTCGAATGGTTTTGCAATATGTCCATCCATACCAGCTTCTAGTGCATTACGTTTATCTTCTTCAAATGCATTTGCTGTCATAGCGTAGATTATTACATTCGCTTTACCTTTATCACTTAGATTTCTAATTTGCTTTGTTGCTTCATAGCCATCCATGATTGGCATTTGGATATCCATTAATACTAAATCATAATAATTTGCATCATTCTTATTAATTGCTTCTATTGCTTCTTTACCATTATTTGCTGTTTCAACAATAATACCCTTTTCTTCTAAGATAACTGTCGCAATTTCTTGATTCAAATCATTGTCTTCGACTAATAGTACTCGTTTACCTTCAAAGTTTACATTACTTTCTTCTTCACTAGTTGTTTGAACTATAAATGGTTTTTCTAACACTTCTCTTAATTCAGACATAAATAATGGTTTAGAACAGAATGCCGTAACCCCTGCTTCTCTAGCTTCTTCTTCAATATCTGAATAATCATATGCTGTTAGAATAATGATTGGTATATCTTCTCCAATGAACTTACGTACATTTCTTACCACTTCAATTCCATTCATATCAGGAATCATCCAATCGATAATATAAACGCTGAATTTGTCATTTTGATCAATCGCATCTTTCGCACGTATTACAGCTTCTTTACCAGATATTGTCCAATCAGGTCTCATGCCTATTGTTCTTAACATTTTACAAATATTTAAACAACTATCTGTATCATCATCTGCTACAAGTGCACGGACTCCATCTAATTGTCGAATTCGTGTATATTCTATCTTTTGACCACTTAACTTAAATCTTAAAGTCACAATAAATTCTGTACCAACACCTTGCTCACTATGTACTTTAATATTTCCATGCATTAAATCAACTATCTTTTTCGTAATTGCCATACCAAGGCCTGTACCTTGCACACCACTTACAGTAGAAGATTCTTCACGTGAGAATTCTTCAAAAATATGTTCTTGGAAATCATTACTTATACCAATTCCAGTATCTTTGATTCTAAATTCATATTCAGCCTTATCTTTTTCTTCGATAGCATTTTGTTTGATTTTGATACTAATTGTTCCACCCGTCGGTGTGAATTTCATCGCATTAGATAATATATTCAATAAGATTTGATTTAATCGTAATGGATCTGCAATGATGTCTTCATCTACTACATCCATTGTATCAATCAATAGAGATAATCTCTTTGTTGTTATGTTGGATTGAATAATCGCTCTTATATCATGAATTAAATCTGGTAAATGAACTGGTTTTTCTTCAATCTTTACTTTACCGCTTTCAATTCTACTCATGTCTAATACATCATTTATTAGTGATAATAAGTGTTGTGAAGAAATAGATATTTTCTTTAAATATTCCATTACTTGTTCCTTATTATCTACATGAGTTGCCGCAAGAGATGTAAAACCAATAATCGCATTCATTGGGGTACGAATATCATGACTCATGTTGAATAAGAATTCACGTTTAGAACGATTTGCAGCTTCTTCATGTTGAATCGATAATTCTAATTCTTTATTTTTTTGTTCTAATTGCTCTTTATACATTTCTTCTTGTTCAGTTTGCTCAGCTAAGAATTTCTTTGTAGAATTCCATCTTAAAATTTGCACAAAGATCATTACAATAACATAAAAAAGTAGTACTGAAATCATATTTCTAACTGTAGAAGTATAAATAGAACTAGCAGGTAGATAAGCATAAATATAGTTTTCTCTACCATGGCTATACATGCCAAAAACATTATTGTTTGATTTAGTTAATCGAACAAGCTTATTTGCTTCACCACTTAAACGGATATTTTGGAATAATGCATTTTCTGAGATATTATCCCCTATTGTTTCTTCTACATTTGACGCAACAACTTCATCATTGTTCACAATAAATATTGATCCACTTGTTTTAGCATCATAGCCATTCACGATATTCTGTACAGATAAAACAGATTTATCTTTAAATTCTTTCTTTGTATGTCTGTACGCTAAAATAATTCCTGTCTGATCACTTTTACCATGAGCTGCTACATCTATATAAGAGTTATCGTTTAAGGTAATTCTTTTGATAAAAGTTTTATCTAAGTAGCTCGCAACATCTTGAATTGCTGAAAAATCAAGAATTCCATATAAATTATTGTATCCAACACCATCAGTTGTATATTCACTAACTAAATTACCATCATTATCTAAAACAGAAATACCTGTTAGCCATAATTCATCAGCATATTTTTCTAAAGCTTCTCGACGATCTAAATCTGTTTTATCTTCTAAGGCACTAACAGATACAGAAGAACGAATTAAGCTTCTAGCTGCAGCTGTATCATTATATTTTCTATAATTCGCTGCTCTATCTTTGATAAATTCAATTGTAGTAGATAATTTTTGTTCGGCATTAGTTTCATCATAATGCGTAGAAATGACAAATGTTATAGATGTTAACAAAAGCCCAACTAAAACAGTACTGATCCAAAACCATTTTCCAAATATTGCATTAATCTTCTTCGTTTTCAAGGGAATCTACCTCCAGGAAACTAGTAGGATTATCTAAATATTTTCCTACAATTTCTTCCATTGAGCCATCATTTCTCATTTCTTCAAATACTCTAGTTAATTCTTCATTTAAGCCACGTTTATCATTTTTGCTAAAAGCTACACCAATACCTGTTGTAAATAGAGCGTCATCTAAAATTCTAAAGTCTGCACCATAGTCTTTCATATATTGAAGAATTGCGGTTTCGTGTGATGCAATCGCGTCTACATAACCACAATCTAATGCTGCATATTGTACATTTCTTGTATCTGTACTAATTACATTTTTAAGTTCTGGTATTCTTGAATCTAGTTTATTTAAGAATATTTCTTCTGGTTTTGTAGTTGTTTGTACCGCAACTACTTTTCCTCTCAAATCACTTAAAGAATAAATATCACTTGTATTATTTACCGCAACTACTTGCCTAGATAACATATATGGTCCAGCCCAAAGATAATCATCTTCTCTACCTGAAATAGAAAAGCAGCCCCATATACAATCAATGTCACCATTATTTAGTAATTCTGTTTTCTTAACCCAATCAATTGTCACAAAAGTAGCTTCATATCCCATTCTCTTAAATGCTTCTGTCGCAATATCTACATCTATTCCTGTAGGATTTCCACTTGAATCTAAATAAACAAATGGTGGATAGTTATCACTACCAATATATATTTTTTCTAACTTCGTATAACTTACTTCGTTACTAGCAGTACACGCTGTTAAAAAACAAAGCATAAAACAACAAATTATTCCTATTAATCCTAATTTTTTATTCATTAATCCCCCACGCAAACAATACCTTTTAAGTATATTACAAATCTCACTTTTCTATAATAAAATTGCATAAAATATGGAAAAACATTACACTATTTTGTGAGGTAACAGAAAAAATATGAAAACAAGTGAATTTGATTATAACTTACCACAAGAATTAATCGCGCAAACGCCTTTAAAAGATCGTACAACAAGTAGAATGCTAGTCGTACATAAAAATAGTGGTGAACTAGAAGATAAACATTTTTATGATATCGTAGATTATTTCCATGAAGGAGATGTATTAGTTAGAAACAATACTAAGGTTATTCCTGCTCGTTTATTTGGTACAAAAGAAGAAACAGGCGCTCATGTAGAAGTATTGTTACTAAGACAAGAACCAGATGATATTTGGGAATGCTTAGTTGGAAATGCTAGAACAGTAAAAATAGGTACTGTTGTAAGTTTCCACGATGGAAGACTAAAAGCTAAATGTATGGAAATTGGGGATAAAGGTATCCGTAAAATGAAGATGATTTATGAAGGTATCTTTACAGAAATCTTAGATGAATTAGGAACTGTACCATTACCACCATATATCAAAGAAAAACTAGATGATCCTAATCGTTATCAAACAGTATACGCAAAAGTAGATGGTAGTGCCGCTGCCCCTACTGCTGGATTACACTTCACTCCTGAAATATTTGCTAAGCTTCAAGAAAAAGGTGTACAAATTGTTGATGTAACATTACATGTTGGTTTAGGTACATTTAGACCAATGGATACTGATACTATTGAAGAACATGTTATGCATAGTGAAGTTTACTATATGTCTAAAGAAACTGCAGATGCTTTAACTTTAGCGAAAAAAGAAGGAAGAAGAATTATTGCGGTTGGTACAACTTCAGTAAGAACACTAGAATCTGTTTGGAATCGTTTTGGACATTTTGAAGAATGTTCTGGAGAAACTGCATTATTTATTTATCCTGGATACGAGTGGCATACAATTGATTGCATGTTAACAAACTTCCACTTACCTAAATCTACATTACTCATGATGATTTGTTCATATGCTTCAAAAGAATTAATTTTCAAAGCATATAACAAAGCAGTAGAAGAAAAGTATCGTTTCTTCTCCTTTGGCGATTGCATGTTTATTACCAATGAGTAAAGAAGAATATTATGCTTATAAATTAAAACGTAAGCAAGAAAATAAACCAAACTATTATTTAATTTCACTTAAAGAAATTGAAGAAATTAAAAAAGCTTATCCTACACATAAGCCTAAATTACTATTACATGTATGTTGTGCAGTATGTGCTGGATGGCCATTAGAATTTCTAAGTAAGATATTTGACATTACGATTTATTACAACAATTCAAATATCTATCCAGAAAGTGAATATATAAGAAGAAAAGAAGAACTCATTCGACTAGTTCATGAAATCTATGGAGAAGATATCAAAATGGTCTTCCCTCCATATGACAATATTGCTTATACAAAAAAATTAGAGCCTTATAAAGATGAACCTGAAGGTTGGCTAAGATGTTTCTTATGCTATGAACTAAGAATGAGTGAAGCTTATAACTATGCAGAACAAAATCATTTTGATTACTTTACTACCGTGATGACTATTTCTAGACAAAAAGATAGTCAAAAATTAAATGAGATTGGTCATAGTCTAGAATTAAAACATCCTAGTGTTAAATATTTCTACTCTGATTTTAAAAAGAGTGGTGGTCAAGTAAGACGCGATGAAATTGTTCATGAATATCACTTATATAGCCAAGACTATTGTGGTTGTGTTTATTCCTATCAAACAAGAAAGAAGCAAGATTAATTTCCTGCTTCTTTTGTTTTAAAGTAATCAATTTTTAATATCTTCTTTGATATATCTAATAATCTTTCAAATTCAGATATTTCTTGTTCAGCTAAAGTAACATCATAACCATTTGTATAAGAGAATTGTTCCTTAACCATATCATATCGATAATAATCTGTCGCAATTTCCCCATAATTTGCAAAGAAGAAACCAGAATAATCTGTATCAAATATATCTCTACCTAATATACATTTTTCATCATAGCTAAAATCACAAAGGTTAGCCATTGTTGGTAATAAATCTAGAAGTGTAGATACTTTATTATAACTAACACTTTCCATATCTGTTGTATAGATAAACAAGTCTGTATTATTGAATGTATAGAATTTATCTAATCCTGTTTGTTCAAAATAGTCATCACAATTGCTATATTCCATACCTTTTACAATATGATCACCATAGAATACAATTGCTAGATTATCTAATGTTCCTGTATATTCAGCTTGTTCTAAAATAGATTGTAATGCATGATCTAAATCCATATTTTTTGCTAAATATGAAACATATCGGTCATCTAGGTTAGGATATTTTTCTTTAATCTTCGCTACATCATCTTCATTAACCCCTACTGAATCTAAAGTATAAGGTTGATGACCACTATAAGTAATCCAATACATCATTAATGGATAATTCGCATCCGCAATAATATATTTTAATACTTCCCCAACTTCTCCATCACTGCTTTCATCCATTAAACCTAAACTCGTACAATCATAGAAATCATCATATCCTAAAGTACTAAAGATATTAAATCTGTTGTAATAGTTTCCATAGTTATTGTGTACTGCAATCGTACTATAACCATTTTCTTTGAATAGATTTGCTAAAGTAACAGGATATGTATTATTTACATATTTATAACAAACTGGTTCTCCTTCACTACTAGGTACTAATGAAGTATTTGCCATAAATTCACTATCACTTGTACTACCAGATAATGCTGGTGTTTCAAATCCTTCTATAGAAATACCTTCATGTTTTAATTTATAGATGGTTGGTGTTAGTTCTTCATCTAAACCAAATTCATTAAATGATTCAGCCTGAATAAATAAGACATTTTTTCCTTTTAATAATCCAGAATAATCATTTGTATTCACCACGGCATCTTTGTTATCTAAATAATCTTGAATTTCTGCACTATATGTATTTGTATCATTCGTTTCTACAATTAAGTCATAAACATCTTTATAGCCTAAAGTAACTAATCCAAACTTCTCTACAAATACTGATACATTGGATACAGATTCATATACATAATAATCAGTCTTATAAAACTGAAACATATCTTCTGTTTCTTTTGTACTATTAATTGTATCTAGATAAGTTTGATAGTTTGTATAGATTGGATAAATTGGTAATAAACAAACAAGTTTCATGATAATTCTTTGTTTGAATTTCAATTGTTTTCTTTGAATACAGAAGTAAATGATATAAAAGAATATCGTTAATGCTAGTAATATCCATATTGGATTTAAATCTCCTTTTTGGATTAATTCTATAGCAGAATCTTTCGCACCTAATACTTCATCTTTAAGACCTAATGCTGTACGAATTCGATAATATGACACAAATCCTCGATAATATATTTTTTGACTTACAAGATAAATTGTATAAATTCCTACTACAATTAAATTAATGATTTTATTCCAGAATGCTCCAAATAGCCAAGTAATTCCAATCACAAATAAAATAAATATCTTTACTAATTGATCTTGGTAAATCGTAGAAGTCGTCAATAAGTTTGTTACATAGTGAATGAAAAATACAATCGAACATGTATATAAAATTTCTATTCCATAAAATACTAAAAAGCTTTTTATACTCTTTTTTAATTTCATCGAGTCCCCCTACTCTTTCTTTCCGAATAAATAACTAAAGTAATCTAATTTCAATACAGCATCACAATATTTAATTTTATTACTAACAATTGTTTTTATTTTTTCAACATAACCATCAGGTATTACTGTATTTTCATCTTTAGGTGTAAATGTATTTGTCCAAGATAAATATGTACCCTTATCTGTCTTCCAATCATAATTTGTATTAAATATTAAAGGTGAAGTTGTTGAGAATACATCTCTACCTGGTAATAAACGAGAATCATACTCTACACCAAATAAATTACATAATGTAGGTAAAATATCTAAGCTAAATACAGGATCATCCACCACTATTGGATCATCATCTTCTAAACATCCTGACCAAATAATCAAACGATTATGATCTCTTTCTAGATAGTTTGTTACATTGTAACCATATAATTCTGATAAATATGGCATGTTTCCTAAAGAAGCGTTGTAATCTAAGCCATATGGGAAATGATCTGCGCCCAATACAATTACTGTATCATCCGCAATACCTTTTTCTTCTAATTCATTTATTAGGTATGTTAAAGCATCTTCTAATTCCATATTTGCGGCTAAATAGCCTTTTACTTCATCGCTATAATCAAGATTTTTTACTCTATCCCAATTTTTCTTAGCCATCGCATTAGCACTTACAGAATATCCATTATGACCACTTACAGACATATAGTATACATTAAATGGTTCTTGATCGATATATAGAGGTAATGTACCTTGTATCATTTCTAGGTCGCTTTGAGGCCACTCATTCGTCACGTATTCCTCCATACCATTTCCATAACCCATAAAACCATTAGAATAACCTAAATTATTATGTGTTTTATCACGATCATAGAATGTATAGTCATTGTTATGAAAAGCCCAACCATTATAATTTAAACGATTTAATTGTGATCCTATAGTTAAATAGTTATTACGAGTTGCCGTAATCTTAAAGGAGGAACCACCTAGCATTGGTAACATACCAAATATATTTTCATATTCACCACCAGTAGTTCCCGCACTAGCAGGTTGATAATAATCCGTAAAATTAATTCCTTTTGTCGCTAAACGATATAATGTTGGTGTACGTTCTTCATCAATAACTTCAGCACTAAATGCTTCTGCAGAAATCATGATTAAATTCTTTCCTTTAAATAATCCTGTATATTCATTTTGTAATGAAGCAGTTTGACTTTGTACATATGAATCTAATTGAATATAATCACTACTAGCATTTTGTTCTAGAGTATCAAAATCAATATCCATAATATTCTTTTCATATACTGTTTCTTTTGCTGAAGTTGTTTCTTCTGTCATCTCTTCTTCAACAGTACTAAAAGAAACATCTGTATCTTCAAATAAATTCTTTTCAATATCTAAAGCAATAGAGTGTAATAAACCAAAGCTTGTTACAGATGATTGATAATTATATTCTGTAGAATATATGCGACTATATTTTTCATTTAATTTAATACTACCTTGTGTGCCGACAAAACTAATTACACAAGATAATACGACATATAAAATTTGTAATTTATGATTTTGTTCACCATTATCCCATTTCTTTCTTGTCGCAAAATAAAGAATAGCGGGCAAAGCAAATAAGAATATATGAAGTAAACCATTCGCACAAAAGACAATTTCAAAAATCATGTCTTTGAAACCACCTAATGCATCTCCTCCACCTGCAGTTACAGTATTTACATCATAAAATATCTTAAATACATAATAGACAAAATAATTTACGATAAAAGTAATCGTGATTAATACTAAACATATTGTTCTTATTCTTTTATTGATCTTCTCTTTTTTCGTAAAAGAACTAATCAAATAAATGATTGAAGAAAGAAACAACGCAAATAAGAATATATATACTAGTGATATATCCCATGAAGCATTAATCGTGCTTCTTTTTAAAATACATTCTAAATAAAAAATACTAATTGTATAAAAGCTAATGACTTTTAGTGCATTAGGAATACTTTTTTTCTTAGTTTGTTCTACTTCTTTTATTTCTTCAGGTTGAACCTGTAATTTTATTTTTTTAACATTTCTCTTTTTGAAATTCTTACTCATAATAAAAAAACTCCCAAAAGGGAGTATACAACAGACACATATATTTTGTGTGAATTTATTACATCAATTTTACAAATTTGTTTATTTACTAAATGCATCTGGCAAATCATTTTCTAATAGAATTGTATCTAAAGTACTAGCGTGCGTGTAAATATACGCAAAGCCTTCTTTTACATGATCTACAACTAAAATATGATCTTGCATAAAACCATTTTCGATTAATCCATTGTAGATTGGTGTAGTTTGTTCCTTGCCAACTAAGATAACAAAGTCTACTTTATCTACCATATCTTTACCAAAAGCATAATTAATTTCTGTTTGTCTTTCCCCTAAATCAATCATACCTGGAGTAACGATATATCTTTTATTTGGAAAACTAGATAATACAGATAATGCCATATGTGCACCACTAGGATTTGCATTAAATGCATCATCAATAAATGTATATCCATTAATCTTCTTTAGTTCTAAACGGTGTTCTATTTGTTTCATTTCTTTAACACCTTTACGAATTTCATTCCAACTTACGCCAAAATATCTAGCACAAGCTATCGCAGATAAAATATTTAGAATATTTAATTCACCTAATAACTTAGTACTAAGTTCAATTTGTTCATCTTCATGAATCACTGTAAAAGTAGAACCTGTTGGATGATATTCAATATTTATTGCACGATAATCTACGTTTTCTTCCTTAATACCATAAGTAATAATTCGAACTGGATTTTTCACGTTATATTGACGAATAAATTCATTATCATAGTTCAATATTCCTACACCATCTTGAGGTAATTTCTCTATCATTTGCATCTTTTCACGAATGATGTTTTCTTGAGTATGGAATGTTTGTAAGTGTTGTGGACCAATAGAAGTTACGATACCAACTTGTGGATGAACAAAGTCCATTAGTTCTGTAATATCCCCAACTTTATCTGCACCCATCTCACATACAAATACTTCATGTATTGGCTTTAACATTTCTCTGATTGTACGTGTTATTCCCATTGGTGTATTAAATGAAGCTGGTGTCATTAACGTATTATATTTTTGTGATAATACAGCACGTACAACATTTTTCGTAGATGTTTTACCATAGCTACCTGTAATCCCAATTACTTTTAATCCTTGATGACCTTTTAATATTTTTTTCGCATCTAAGATAAAACCATTTTGTACAGATTTTTCAATCGGTGTAGTAATTAGTGCCATCACATAAATCAAGAACCATACACCATAATAGTGAATAAGCATTAATAATGCTGGTAAATATCTACCTGCATATTTTGCACAAATAAAATCAATAATTAAGACTATGACAATTGTTACTGCAACCTGTCTTTTTACTCTACCTGTATAAACAAGTGGTTTAATATAATTTGCTTTCTTTTCTTTAGATATAAAATAAATAGAAAAAAGAAGAAAACAAATTACACTAATACCATAATGAATCGATAACATAGGTAAAAAAGATAATCCAACTAAAAGTACAACACAAATAAGTACAATAAAGTTTTCTTTAAAAATTGAACTTATATTTTCTTTTAACCAAGTAGTATATCTTGTTAATTCATAACGATTTTGTTGAAACATATGCAATGCATGTTTTTCTGGTACAAGTATAAACAGTAATGCACTAACACATATCATCATTTGCCACATACTAATAATCCCCCTTAAAGAATGCATCTAATACACGATTAAATCTTTCATATTCATTCCAATATGCAAAGTGATCTTGTCCTTCAAATATTGCTAGTCCTGCATCAGGCATCATTTCTTCCATCATTTTCCCCATATATAATGGAGCAGCTGTATCTTTATCTCCCCACACTAAAAGAACAGGACATTTTACATCTTTTAATAATGGTGTAACATCATCATTTACAACTTTAACAAAAGTAGCACGCATTACGCCTTT
>CAVAZS010000075.1:0-11480 GCA_963593385.1 Lachnospiraceae bacterium
AAAGAAATTAAAGAACTTGAAGAACTATACAACAATGAAAGAGCAGAATTCATTGCCATATATGGTAGAAGAAGAGTTGGAAAAACTTACTTAGTTGATGAGGTATTTAAAGATAGAATTACTTTTAGACATGCCGGATTATCTCCTATCGAAGTTTCAAACGGCTTAAAAAGTCCTTTAAAAGCGCAACTAGAAGCTTTCTACTATTCTTTAATTCTTCAAGGTATGGCTAAAAGTAAATGCCCTACATCATGGCTTGAAGCTTTCTTTATGCTTGAATCTTACTTACAATCGATAGATCATGGTGAAAGAATGGTTATCTTTTTAGATGAACTACCTTGGATGGATACTGCAAAATCTGGATTTATTACTGCATTTGAAAGTTTTTGGAATGGTTGGGCATGTCATAGAAATAACATTATGCTCATTGTATGTGGCAGTGCTAACTCATGGATTCTAAATGAACTTATCAATAATCATGGTGGTTTATACGGAAGAGTTACGCATGAAATTAAATTAGAACCTTTCACTTTAAATGAATGTGAACAGTTTATGAAAGAACGTCATATCAATTTTTCTAGATATGATATTGTACAAACTTACATGATATTTGGTGGTATTCCCTATTATTTAAATTACTTTAGAAGAGATTTAAGTTTAGCAGGTAATGTAGATATGCTTTTCTTCTCTAAAAATGCCCCATTTAGAATAGAATTTGAACGACTATTCGCTTCTATTTTCAAAAATGCAGAAACAGCGAAAGATATTGTTGAATTTTTATCCACCAAATCTACAGGTTATACAAGAAAAGAAATTGCTCAAAAATTAAAAACTTCTAATAGTGGAGCACTTGGCGATTTATTAAACTCCTTAATTATTAGTGATTTTGTCATAACCTATACTTCATTAGGTGATAGTAAACGTAACGAAAAATATAAACTCATTGATCCATTTTGCTTATTTTATTTAAGATTTGTAAAAAATCATGAATTATTAGATGAAGATTTCTTCTCAAATAACGTCAATTCTCAAAGCATAGCTTCTTGGAGAGGATATTCCTTTGAAAATGTATGCTTCAATCATATAAAACAAATCAAATATGCTTTAGGTATAAGTGGTGTAAGCACAAAACAATATGCTTGGTCAATACACGAAGAAAATGGTGAAGGTGCACAAATTGATTTGATTATTGAAAGAAAAGATAACATCGTAAATATGTGTGAAATGAAGTTCTATAGTGATGAGTTTGTTGTAGATAAAAATTACGACCGCATTCTTCGAAATAGAATAGAGCTTTTAAGAAAATATATTCCAAAAAAATGTGGCATCCATAGCATCATTGTCACTACATTCGGTGTTAAAGATAACGAATACAAATGGGATTTTCAAAACTCACTCACGATAGACGATTTATTCATTGAATCTAAAAAGTAGAGACTTTTTCATCTCTACTCAATATATTATTCCGACCTTAATGCAGCGACAGGATCACTCTTCGCTGCTTTTTTAGATGGGATTAAGCCACCAATAAGTGTCAATATAATACTTAAAGCGATTAGAACTAGTGCTGCTTGAGGTTGTAAGTATGCATTTACTGCTTCTGTATTACCTATCTTATGAATAAGGATATTTGTAGGTACAAGTAATACTTCCGTAATACCTACACCTAACATACCTGCTAGTAATCCAGTAATAAATGTTTCCGCATTAAATACTTGTGCAATATTCGATTTAGAAGCTCCCATTGCACGTAATATACCTATTTCTTTCTTACGTTCTAATACAGATATATAAGTAATAACACCAATCATGATAGAAGATACGACTAAAGATATCGCTACAAAGGCAATTAAAATATAACTAATTGTATTAATGATATTTGTAACAGAAGACATTAATGTACCAACCATATCTGTATAGTTAATCACTTTATCTTCTTCACCCAGTTGTTCCATATTATCGTTATATTCATTAAGTATGTTTGTAATCTTTTCTTTACTATCAAAGTCATAAGGATAGATTGTAATCTCACTAATATCTTCACTTGCGGCATAACCAAATGAAGTGAGATTCTTTTGTAAGGAACTAGAACCTGCACTCATCATAGAAGTCATTAATGCTTGTAATTCTTCTTCACCTATTGCCATGCTAAAACTACTTGCTAGAGCCTTAGTATCTACATAGAATGCTTGTCCAATACTACTAGCCATCTTTTCCATAGAGCTTTTCATTGCGTCAGTAATCTTAGAGCCGATGTTAGTCGTAATTTCTTTCATGACGTTTCCTATTGCGGCTTCTGTATCTTTCGCAATGGTGTTATATGCATTTGTTAATTCTTTTTCTAAATCATCATAGTTACTAATACTATCTTTTACACTTTGTTGTAATAAAGCTTGTCCTTCACTAGATTTTAAGTAATTAGAGAATGATTCTTCAAAAAGAGATGGATCTGGTAAATCATTCTTTTTAGCATATTCTATATAGCCTTTAATGATATTTGTTCCCATTGCTTGTAAATCTTCAGTAGAAAAATTTAAGTTATCAAATATTGAATCTAATACAAGTTGTATTGCGTCTGTTAATGCTTTAGTTCCTTCTTCAGTCATTAAGAATGCATTAAATGTTTCTTCTGATATTTCTCCATCTGTTTCTTGTAGATACTTCATATATGCTTGCATCACATTTTCTACAGCTGTCTTAAATACTTCTTGATCAATGATGTTATCTTTATTATTTTCTAATAATTTCATGATTTCATCTTTTAATAATTGTTGGCCTTCATCAGAATTAAAGTATTCTGTTAACCCTTCTGTTAGTCGACTATAGTTTGTACTAGGATCTTTTGATGCATATTTCAAATAATCATTCATGATATTCTCAAATGACTTTTTAAGATTATCTTCTGAAACTTCAATATGAATATTAGAAAATAATTTCTTATATTGATCACTAGATAAATTAGGCATCATACTTGATGTCATATCATCACTTACACTACCTGCATAATCTATTTGATCAAAAGAAGAAGTATCTACTGTTAACTTTGATGTATCAATATTAAAGGCTTTTGCAATCTTCTTTTCATCGATAGAAAATAAACTATTCATATCCATTGGATCACTATCTTCACCAAATGGTTTACCTGTTAATACATTATTTCCTTCATCTTTGAGTTGTGCTTTTACTACTTCACTAGAACTCGCTTTAGTACGTAATGATTCTATTAAATCTTGTGTATAGTAAATACCCATAGATAACATATGAATATTCGCATCTTCTTTAGGTTGTACTACACCACATATATGAAGGTTAGAACCATTCTTTACTAGTTCCCTCATATAAGATTTATCTTCACTACGATCACTATATACTTTATATGTTTCATCATATGTATAATAATCAGCACTATTTACAACGCTAAAATTAATCCCTATAAAATCCTCATATGTATATTCTGCATGACTTTCTTTTACTTCTACTTCTTCATTATTCGCAAAAGTATCAATATAGGCTTCTAATTCACTGATATCTTTTTTACCAACCATATACAAAAGAAAGTCGCTTACACTTCCATTAGATGTAAGTACGAGTACACATTCATTTTCTTTTGTTGGCCAATGTCCTGCTTTCAAATCATATTGATCTTCATATAATTCTGTTGATTTAGGTAACTCAAAAAAGATATTTAGATTCATCATTGATGAAATAATCGAACTTGAAGAAGAACTAAATCCAATAGGTGCAAACATATCATTAGGATTTAATTTTCTATAGTCATTACCATCTAACATATATATTTGTGGTGTTATTCCATAAGAATATTCTATTGCTTTAGCATATTCCGATATATTGCATTCATCACTTTCTAGATATTCTTTTAATGACTTTAAATCGTTTGAATTGACTGTAGATAACATTCCCCCAACCATTTGTGCTTCATGGACTTTATCATCTTCATTTTTTGTATCACTAGTTGTTGGGGACATAGACATCATTGAAGTTAAGCTAACACTATCTTTCTGTATTTCTATTGGATATTCTGATAATGTTTCTTCTTCTGTATCTTTAATATATTGATTTACACCATTTGATAAAGACATGATTAAAGCAATACCAATAATTCCTATACTTCCTGCAAAAGCAACCAAAAAAGTACGAGCTTTCTTTGTTCGCAAATTATTAAAACTTAGTGATAAAGAAGTAAGTAATGACATACTTGCTTTACCCATATTTGTATGCTCTAATTCATCATTTTCTTCTACAAGATAAGGATCACTATCAGAACGAATTACACCATCTTTTAAGACTACAATTCTAGTCGCATATTCCTTTGCTAGCTCTGGGTTATGTGTAACCATTACTACAAGTCTATCTTTAGCAACTTCTTTTAATAAATCCATGACCTGAACACTTGTTTCAGAATCTAATGCACCAGTAGGTTCATCTGCGAGTACAATATCTGGGTCATTTACTAAAGCACGAGCTATCGCTACACGCTGCATTTGTCC
Organism: Lachnospiraceae bacterium; assembly: GCA_963593385.1. Lineage (GTDB taxonomy): Bacteria > Bacillota_I > Bacilli_A > Erysipelotrichales > Erysipelotrichaceae > Bulleidia. The sequence continues at coordinate 4,509 of CAVAZS010000075.1, forward strand.
ACCAGACATTTGACTAGGTCTTTTGTACTCTTGTCCTTTTAAGCCAACTTTCTCTAACGCTTCTAATGCACGTTCTTTTCTTTCTTTTCCTGATATACCAGAAATCGTTAAAGCAAGTTCTACATTTGATAATACTGTTTGATGAGGAATTAAGTTATAGCTTTGAAATATAAAACCTATCGTATGATTACGATAACTATCCCAATCTCTATCTTTATAATCTTTAGTAGATATACCATTAATAATTAAATCACCACTATCATAACGGTCTAATCCACCAATGATATTTAGTAATGTTGTTTTACCTGAACCAGAAGGTCCAAGTATCGCAACAAATTCATTATTTCTAAGATTCAAAGAAACATCATCTAGTGCTTTTTGAATCAAATTACCTGTTTTATATTCTTTTTTTACATTCTTTATTTGTAGCATTTCATTCCTCAATTTCGTAAATATTATACAAAAGAAACATATACTTTTTCGCTACAATCCGCATTCAATGTCTAACCATAAAATTATTACCTGTCTAAATCTATGTTTTTTTACCACATTTAGACAGGTAATAATCACTTATTTAAATAAATCTTCTAATGTCACTTGATTCCCAACAATACTGCTATATTTGTTTGATTTAACACCATATGTTGTAATCATTGTAAGTTGTAATCCATATTTTGTTGAAGTATTGCTTCTGAATGCTTCTATTTTATTTCTTAATTTCAATTCATAATCTTTATCAATGATAAATACATTTGAACTAAATTTAATCTCACATATATTAATGATGTGATCTCGTCTTTCTATTAATAAATCAATTTGTGCTCCTGGAATACCTAAGTCTTCATTTTCTTTTGAATACCAGATATATTCATTTGTCATAACACCAGAAACACCTAGTTTCATCTTTATTTGTTGTATATGATCTTTACATACCTGTTCAAAAGTATAACCCGTCCAACTTCTACGTGATGGATTTTCTATTGCTTTACTCCAAAAATTTTCATCTTTACCGTGATTATCTTTTAAAAATCTAAAGTAAAAATTAGTATAGTAATCACTTAATTGATATAAAGCATCTTTCTTTTTATTTCCATAAAATGAAGATATTTTAACAAAACCTGAATTCACTAAATCTTCTAGCATTCTAGTTAGTTTTCCATTCGCATCAATTTGTGTATATTCGCTAATTTCTTTTCTTGTACATCCTCTATGTTTAGAAGACAGGCATTGTACAATTTCAATATATTTATCACTATTTTTAAATAATGTTCGATACAAATGTTCAAATTCATCCCATAGTTCCGCCTTTTTTCTAAAGAACAAATTATCTATATTTTGAGCATAAGATAATTCACTTTCTAACAGGCTTAAGTAATATGGAATACCTCCCATAATCATATAACATTCTACAATGTCATAATCTGACCAGTTAAATCCGTGTGTTTCTAAAAATTCTTTTGTTTGTCCTAAAGTAAAAGGTTCTAGAAATATTCTGCATGTTTGTCTATTAAATAATCCACCTTTATTATTCGCAATATTATCTACCATCCAAGATGTTGCGGAACCACAAATAATGAAAACTAGATTATCTTTGCTTGAGCCATAGTCATTCCAAAAAAACTCAAAAGCTGCTAGAAATCCTGATTTATGTGTATCTAACCAAGGCATTTCATCGATAAAAAATACATGTTTTGTTTCTGAGTCTAATGTATCTATATACTCTCTAAGATTATTAAATGCTTCAATCCAATCTTTTGGAACAGGTTTATTTACTTTTGTTCTTCGATTTAATTCATCATTAAAATTCCTTAGCTGAATTTTCTTAGATTGACCATAAGCCCCAGTAATTTTAAAATCTAAATTATTTTCAAAATAATGATTGATGAGATATGTTTTACCAACTCTTCTTCTACCATATACCACAACAAGTTGCGCTGTTGTAGCATTCATACATTTTTCTAACCGTTCACACTCTCTAGTTCTACCAATAATCTTTTTCATAACAGTATTATACCAATTATTACCTGTCTAAATCTATATTTTTTTGCCACATTTAGACAGGTAATCGATACTTTGCGTAAGAATTTCATTCCTATGTTATGATTATCAAGTTATAGAAATGGAGAATTGTTATGATTTTGTCCTTTGAAGATGTATGTTTCACTTATTCCTTTAAGCCGATACTAGATCATGTAAATCTAGTAATTAATGAAAAAGAAAAATGGGGTATTGTAGGACAAAATGGTGTAGGTAAATCTACACTTCTCCGTATGATGGTCGGACTAGAAAAGCCAGATAGTGGTGAAGTCACTCTATTAAAAAAATATAAAATCTCATATTGTCCACAGAACTCTGAATTTGATCCTGATAAGACAATTTATGATACTGTTCTTTCTTATATGACTGAAAAAACAGAAGAATATCAAATACAAGCTATATTAAATAAACTTGGTTTTACTGACTATAGTCAAAAGATAGGCATATTATCAGGTGGTCAACAAAAACGTGTCGCTTTAGCGATATCTCTTATTAGAAACGCTGATGTATATTTCTTAGATGAACCTACAAACCATTTAGATCAAGATATGATTATTTGGTTAGAAAAATATCTCGCTAAAGTATCTAAAACAGTTGTTCTCGTTACACATGATCGTTATTTCTTATCTCGTATTACAAATCATATTATGGAAATTGATGATGGTCATGTATATACATATGATGGTGGTTACGCAGATTACTTAGAACAAAGAGAAATACGTCGCGAGAATGCTTTAAATGCTGAAAAGAAAAGACAAAACTTTTTACGTACAGAAATTGAATGGATTCGTGCAGGAGCTCAAGCTCGTTCTACAAAACAAAAAAGTAGAATTGAACGTTTTGAAAAGATTGCGGCTATTGACGCCCCTAAAACAATGAATACATTAGAACTTAAATCTGCTTCTACACGTCTCGGTAGAAATACAATTGAAATTACAGATATATCTAAGTCATATGATAATCATATGTTATTTCAAAACTTTAGCTATAATGTCATGCGTTTAGATCGAATTGGTATTATTGGTAAAAATGGATGTGGTAAAAGTACACTATTAAAAGTTATTTTAGGTAAAATCGAGCCTGATACAGGTTCTGTAAAGATTGGTGAAACAGTAAAAATAGGATATTTTGCTCAACAAAATGAAGTATTCGATGAAAACCAAAGAGTAATTGATTATATAAAAGAATTTGGTGAAACAGTCTATACTGCTGACCATGAAGAAATTACTGCTAGTCAAATGCTAGAAAGATTCTTATTTTTTAAAGAGGAACAATATAAACCTATTTCTAAATGTTCTGGTGGAGAAAAAAGAAGATTATATTTATGTTCTATTTTAATGTCTGCACCAAATATTCTTATTTTAGATGAACCTACAAATGATTTAGATACAGATACTATGACTATCTTAGAAGATTACTTAGAAAACTTCCAAGGTGCAGTACTTGCGGTAAGTCATGATCGTTATTTCTTAGATAAAATAGCTGATCGTTTGTTTGTTTTTGATGATTCTAAAATATCTATCGTTCAAAAGACTTATTCTGATTATCTTGATGAATTAGAGAAGAATAAAAATACAAATACTGTAGTGAAAGAAGTTAAGCAACCTAAAAAGAATACAAATCGTTTAACATACAATGAGAAAAAAGAACTCGCTTCAATTGAAGAAAATATGCCTATTCTTGAAGAATCAATCGCATCTTTAGAAGAACAATTAAATAATGTTACTGATTACGCTGAAATTAGTAAAATCAGTAAAGAATTAGAAGATAAGCGCAATGAACTAGAAACACTAGAAACTAGATGGTTAGAACTATCAGAAAAGGAAAGTTAGTATGCAAGGAAAATACAAAGTTATTACATTATGTGGAAGCACACGTTTCAAAGATGAGTTTTATCAAATTCAAAAAGAACTTACACTAAAAGAATGTATTGTGATTAGTGTTGGATTATTTGGTCATGCTGGTGATGAAGAAGTATGGGAAAACATGGATGAAGGAACAATTACTAAAACAAAAGTCATGCTAGATGACATGCACAAGAGAAAAATAGATATGGCTGATGAAATCTTTGTGATTGATGTAGATGGTTATATTGGTGAAAGCACAAAGTCTGAAATCAATTATGCTAAAGAACACAATAAACCTATAACTTATTACTCATCCTATATTCAAAATAAATAATCTATTTTTTCATTAATCTTATTTTAGTTATTACTAGAGTAATTATCCCTATAAAAAGACATGCAAATCCTATTGGTAATAAAAAGAAATGTTCATGCAATATACCACTAGCATCGATTGTTTCTGGCAATATACCTTTAACTAGTATTAATGCTATGCCTAATACGATTAGTGAAATACTACATTTATTCCATAATTTTTCTTTACTCATTTTATTTATCCTTCCGGTGTACATATATTTGTACATCATTTATTTTTATATCTATTAAGCTTTACTCATAAAACATAAGGAGCTTAATTGTATGGAAACTACTTTAAAAATTGGTGATATCGTTTATTTCTTAGAATCAAACAAGAATGTTATTCCTGTAGAAATCATTAGTATTCGTAATGGTTTCTGTGTCATTCGTTTTCCTGATGGTAAAAGTGGCACACGAGTACGTGATACTAAAGTATTTAGAAGTGAAGAAGATGCTTTATTAAATCGTATATCTACAAAATACTATGCAAATTATTAATGCACATATTGATCAACAGGATGTTTACGATACTCTAGTGGTGTACAACCATATTCTTTCTTGAATATACGATTGAAATAAGATTGTTGTTCAAAGCCACAAGATAATGATATATCCGATATAGATTCTTTTGTATCACGAAGTAAATTTGACGCTACTTCTAGTCGATGCAAATTTAGAAAATCAATTGGTGAATGGTGCATATACTTATTAAATAAACGTGAACAAGTAGAAACAGAAATATTACATTGACTAGCTATATCAGTTAATGTAATTTTTTCTGCATAATGTCGATAAACAAAGAATGTCATCTCATTTAAGTCTTTAATATCTTCTACATTCTTTTTACTAACCTTTTCTACATTTATTTCTTCACATATATTTTTCATCAAATTAAATGCATATCCAACAAGAGCTAATTTATAAGCTTTTGTTTTCTTTTGCGTTTCTTCTAACATTTTAAGAAATAATTCCTTTAACTCTTGATCATGTTGAAATAAGTAATATGTTAATTGTTTATTTTCTATTATTGGTTGTATTAAAGAAATATAACTTGCATAAATAGATGGATGTACAAGTAAAACAATAAATTTACATCTCATAGATTCTTTCAAATATGAACGATGTTGTACATATGCATTAACAAATATACATTCATCTTGTTTCACTTTTATTTCATGTCCATTGATATCGTAATAAAGATACCCTTCTGTAACATACATTAGTTCTAATTCCTCGTGAATATGTTCCATGGAGTGATAATTTGTATTTGTATTCATTTCTTCTTCTTGGATGAATAACTTAAATGAAGGATCACGATAGTGCACGTTTGAGTTTTTCATTAATTTATTTGCCATATGACAAAATTATACAAAAATATAGAGAATAATCTACTATATTTTCTTATTTTTTGATTATATTATATTAGCAGGAGATAAAGGAGAGCAAAAATATGGCAAACAAATACGCAGGAACAAAAACAGAACAAAATTTACGTGAAGCATTCGCAGGAGAATCACAAGCAAGAAATAAATATACTTATTTCGCTAGTGTCGCAAAGAAAGCAGGTTATGAACAAATCGCTGCTTTATTCTTAAAAACAGCAGAGAATGAAAAAGAACATGCAAAAATGTGGTTTAAAGCTCTTGGTGAATTAGGAGACACTGAAGCAAATCTAAAAGCCGCTGCTGAAGGTGAAAACTATGAATGGACTGACATGTATGAAAGAATGGCAAAAGATGCTGAAGAAGAAGGATTCCCAGAATTAGCCGCACAATTTAGAGGTGTAGGAGCTATCGAAAAACACCATGAAGAACGTTATAGAAAATTACTACAAAATGTAGAAGAAAAGAAAGTATTTGAGAAGAGTGGTGTAACAGTTTGGGAATGCCGCAATTGTGGTCATATCGTAATTGGCACAAAAGCACCAGATGTATGCCCAGTATGCAATCATCCACAAAGCTACTTTGAAGTTCATGAAGAAAACTACTAGGAGTATTTATGCAATTTTATAAATGTAATGGTTGTGGAAACTTAATTACTTTCTTAGGAGAAAAGAGTGGTTGTACACCTAAGTGTTGTGGTGAAGTGATGACAGAACTTACGCCTAATACAAGTGATGGAGCTAGCGAAAAACATATACCTATCATTACGATGAATGGAAATAAGGTTAATGTAACAGTTGGATCTGTTACTCATCCAATGTTAGAAAATCATTATATCGAGTGGATTATCTTAGAAACTACAGAAGGTTTTATAAAGAAAGATTTAAAACCTGATGATACACCAAGTGTTACATTTACACTTAATGAAGATGAAGAAGTTATATCAGCTTATGCTTATTGTAATCTTCACAGTTTATGGAAAAATAATTAACATTCTTATTAGAGGTACTTCATGTACCTCTTTTATTTACCAACTTATTCACCCACTTTTTACCAACTTTTTCAGTTATTTACCAACTTATTTACCAACTTTTTATATTTTTTACCAACTTATTTACCAACTTTTAATGCTATAATCATATTAGTGGTGATGTTATGAATATTGAAAAAATTATCTTAGACTTATGTTCATATAGTGATGAACAAGAATGGTTTGAATTTAAAGAGAATTGGTTTAATCCTGAAGAACTTGGAGAGTACGTTTCCGCTTTATCAAACGCAGCCGCTTTTCATTATAAAAAATATGGTTTTTTCATTTGGGGAATAAATGATAAAACTCACGATATAGTTGG
>CAVAZS010000076.1:0-11289 GCA_963593385.1 Lachnospiraceae bacterium
GTAATTAATAGGAAGACCTATTGTTGTTCCAGTACTTATTTTTATTTTTATTTCCATTTTTATTTCTATTTTGGTTATTCTTACTGCCTGAATTATTTCTACGGAATTGTATTTTTTCATACAATCCATCTTTTTTGCTCATGACTACATCTTTTGCGCTATGAACTGATGAATCAAGTGGTTTAAGTGGTTGCTTGAATACAGGCTTTTTAATATTACCTACATACCATTCAAATCCTTTACTATCTTTATTTTTTAATGGGTAAGATACTTCCATTCCTTCTGTTGCATTAAAATCACAAATTAACATAAAGCCATTCTTTACTTCTTTACTAAATCCAAGTGCTTCATATGTTTTAGTAGTTAATGGTAGTTCTTTTTCTTTGTAACAAATTTGATTGTTTTCTTTTGTAACTCTTTCTTTTACAGAAGTAACTTTTAAAGAAACGCTTCCTAAACCAAGCGGTTTACCTGAACCCAATTTATATGAACAAGTATGATTAAATCCATCTAGAATCTTTTCCATTTGTTCTACTTGCTTCATAGATATTCCATCAAAATATAATCTTCCTTTAAAAGTAATATTTTCTTTTAATGGTCTAATTGTTTTATTCATTTTTTCTGGTTCAACATTCAAGGCTTTCATATTTGGTTTGTGATGCCAATAGTATTTACGACCTTGTATTTCTGCAGGACTGTTTATAACCGTTGCATGATATTCATCTTTAGCATAATAATCAAATGTCCAATATTTAGCAGAACGGTCTGGTGCTTTAAAATAGAAGGCTGTATTAGACATTTTTGGAGATCCTAAAATAGGTAAAGTTGTTTCATGATAATAATATCCTTGAAGATTTTTTTGCTTATTTACTACTTTTAAATCTTCAAATCTAATTCTTGATGTTTTTGCCCAATCATTTTGAACATTACCAAATAGATCACAAGCAGGACACATATCTTCTTTACTCTTGCATGGATTAAATTCTCTCACAAACTCTTTTACTTTATGTTGTGATATTTCTCTCGATAGTCTAGAACATGATAAATAAATATAGTCTCCAATATCTCTATAATTGACTGGAAAAAACTCTCCATCCTTACCATCTAAGAATTTCAATAGTGCATCTTTGTAATTTTGATAACTTCCTTCTCCATCTTGTTGTAACTGATATGAGTTAATTGTGCCTACAAGTAAATCTATAATTTCTTTTTTTGAAAAATCAGCTACTCCGTCTCCTTTAGCAACGTAAACATGTACTCTAGTTTTCTTCGTTGCCCCCATTTCACCAATCATTACATATCCAACTTCATTATTTATTCCCGGTTCATCAATTTCAAAATAAGTATTCACATGATTTGTATTAACAGAAACTTTTTTTCCTTCAAAGTAACCACTAGTTTTTTTGTTTAATTTATCTCGTTTTCCCGGTTCACTACCCGCACCATAGCTCTTAGCACCAAATAACGTATATTTATTACCATTTTTTTTCAATAATCCTGGATTAAAAGGAGTACCGATTCGTTTAGATAAATCTTGATCATTGTTTAAAATAGATAAACATGAATCTGTTAATGTTTCGTAAATTGAACGAATCATACCTCTAACTTCACTGCCTGGAATAACAGGTTCATGACAATTCTTACCAACTTCTTTTGATACATCTGTGTATGAAAAGAAATCATAACTTTTGTGATCTGAAACTTTTTCGTTTAACTTAAAGAAATTATCATTTGAAGTATTAGGTATAAATAATGGTGTCTTTGTAGTTAATGTATATTCAATATATCCAGTATGTTTATCAGTATCATTATATTTTTGTTGCTTATGAAGAGGTAATGGAATAAAGTTATAGACATTTACAAATTGATCATTTGTTTGTTCATTATTAATTAATTGTTCATCCATATCTACATCTCCTCTAAACGATAATTAAATATTCTTATCATATCGTTTTCATCATATTTGATATAATTTACCACTCTAACTTTACTTGATAAATTTTCAATTAAATCTACATCTTCAGCATTTGCTCCTAGAACAAATATTTCTTCGTTATATTTATCATCAAAGCTACTATTTTGATCATTCACTACAATATCTTTTCCATTTATATATCTATATTCAGTTACTTTATCAAAGAAATGAATTTCCAATAAACTATCTTCATCTAAATATTGATTTAATGTTTCACTTGTATATTTTTTATAAATCATTTTATCTTTGTACAAGCCAAATACTGTTCCACTTTGTGGAATTTTATCTGTGTTAATCATTAGAATTCACCACCTTGCTTAAAGCACTATAATACTTATTCTCATCTTGCAATAATGCATCATCTAGATATAAATCTTTACCAGCAAATATACCTCTACCTATAGCTGCTTGCCCACCAATAGATAGATATCCGTTCTGTAAGTCATGAACTACTAGTAACAATAATCCAATCATCCAATCCTTAGCTTTTTCAACCTTAATTAAAAGTTCTACATTACCTTCAACATACGTCTTTTCTTTATATAATGAACCATCATTTACATTTGATTCAAAGCGACTTACTGCTGTTCTAGTCATTGTAATAGAGTGTGAATTTTCTATTTCACCTTCATTAAAGCAAACATATGACTTATGGCCTTGACTAGAACGATTCCCTTCTAAACCAAATAATTCCGTTAGTAACTCATCCGCATGAGAACACTTCAAATCATCAATTAATATTTCTCTACATCTTGATCTAATTGCTCCTGAGAAACTTGTTCCAGGAATGACTGGTTTCTGATTTCCATTTGTGATTTGCATAAAATCTGGTTCATTCTTTATTGCACTATATTTACGTATACTAATTCCACCTGTTAAAACTAAAGGAACTCTAATTGTTGTATATTTTGAATCTAGATTACTTGTAGAAATATCAACATTCTTTCCATTTAGATATGATTTTTCATTGTATGCATTTTGGTATTCTAAATAATTTGATGAATCATAAACTAATTGTTTTGCTTCTTTTATTTCTGTTTCGCCATAGCCTCTAGTCTTTTTTGTACCAAATCTTATTTCTTTTGTTTGAATACCAGCTAACACTTTATTTAATTCATCTAATAATTCTTGTTCATCATCGTATTCACGAATGACAAGTTCTACAAAGAAAGAACCCTCAGCACCTGTATCAATGCATTCCATATCATATTTTGCTCCAGGAACAGTTTGTTTTTCTTTATCTAGGCAAATACCATCTCTGACAATTGTTTTAGGTTTACTAGAAAATATCAAATCAGAAATATAGAAAGAACTCATCTCTCCATTTTTTGAACCAATGCCATACTCTAAATCTAGATAATCTCTCATTGCACCAGCAATAGAAGATCCCGGTATAAATACATCTCCATTGAAGTCTCTCATGAGTTCTGTATCTACAAATCCATTATCACCACTAGAAACACATACAGGAGAAATAAATTCTACATCTACTTTTCTAACTATTCTTTTTATTATTGCGTTCATAGATTAGTGTTCTCCTCCTATTTTAACTTCATACTTCATTTGTGTTAAATATGCTCTACCTAATAGTTCGTATGCATTTTCCAATGTACTAATTTCAACTAGTTCTTTTATATGGTCATACATTTTCAAACAATCTTTCCTTGTTGAATCTTTTTCAATGCCATCTATTTGTTCTAGCATTGTGCATAAACCATCCTGTTCCTTGAAGATAATGATTAATTTAGATAGTGCTGCTTGACTAACCATTCCTGTTTCCTTAGCACTTTCTCTAGCCTGAACTAAAGACTTATTTTTATTTCTTAATTGAATCAATGCATTGATAATTTCACTGTTTTTGCTAACTTGTCCATTATTTGTTTCTTGAGACTTTTTAATGATTACTTTCTTATTTGTATCATTTACAAGTTCAACTTCACCATAGCCTTCCATTGTTCTTTCACCAATAAAAGTATGTTCTAAGCAAGATACATCAATGTCATGATCACATCTAAACTTACATACAGTTCCTTTGCCAAGGACTTTTATTGTTTGTTTACGACGATGCCATGTAACATTAAAGCCACCAATTGTTTCATATTTTATAAATGATTTAACTAATTCCAATTCACATCCTAACTTTTTAGATAAATAATCTCTAAAATCATGTACATCTGAACTAGGAACTAAATACTCATTATATATAACAACAGGAGAATTTAATTTAATAGCGAATTCTTTAGTCATTGGTTTATTATCATTCACTACATCACTAACACTTACATCACTAATATAAATATCGCCATATTCGCTCTGTTTAAAACTACCTAAGCGAGCTACTTTCATCTGTGTAAATGCTTCTTTTATTAAGCACATTTGTTCTTTACTAGCAATAATAAATCCTTGGAATGCTTGTCCATTATGAATACTGTTAATTTGGTAAAATTCACCTTCGCCATCACCTAGTGCATGACCAATACTCTTATCTTCTGGTCTACGATGATGATATTCAATTTCTGTTTCTACTTCTAAGATTTCTCCATTTTTAGTAACCCATGAATATGTAACAGGAGTTAATTGATTTTTTAAGCATTCATCTCCTTGTTCTACATAAAGCATATTATTTACTTCCATAGCCCCATGAACAAATGGTTGATCTTTCAACTTCTGTAATGATACTTGTAATGGAGTACTACGTTCATCATTCTTTGAAATATAAGCATTTGACACAATAATATTATCTAATTGTTTATATTTTTCTTTGCCCAATTTTTCAAACAGCAAACCTAGAATCTTTGATGCTTCTATGTAATCTTGTGACTTTGTTTGATCACCTTCTACACTTTTACATAAGACATTTGATTTTAAATGTATTGTATATGTCAATTTATTTAAATCTGTTTTACTTGAATCTTTTACTTCTAATTGTTTGTTTTCTTTTAGATTTTCAGTAGTAATTTTAATGTCAACTAGACCTAAGCCTCTAGTTCTATTTAAGCCTATATGCTTAGTAATACCAATCGCATTTTTAAATAATTTTCTTTCTTCTTCATTTGCTTTACTAAAATCAACATAAGCATTAAAAGTTAGTCCTTTTTTTAATACTCTCATTGTTCTTAGTGAAGCTTCTTCTGCAATACCTGTTTCGCTATCAATTTTAGTTTGTGTACGTGTATAAGAATAAAGTTCAAGTACATTTTGTGGATGAACTAAATTCGCATCAGAACAATTTTGAACATCTGTTACCATTTCATCATAATTTTCCAGATATGCATTATTCATAATGATATGTCCAGCACGAATACCTTCTACCCCAAATAAATCATCATAAGTTTTTTTTGAATACATGCCCATATCTACTAGTTCTAAAGCTGATTCACGAATACAACCTTTTAGTCTTTTGGCAGGAATATATGGAAAACCAAAATCATCATAAACAATATCTTGGTCAACACCTGATTGATATGATTCACCTGCACCAACAGCTAAATCACTTAGTAATTTGATCGTAATATTATTTGTTTCCATATTCGCTACCTTCCATTTCATCATCAAATAAAACTAAATCTAATAATTCTAGTGCATCGTAACATTCTGAAACATCTCTATTCGTTAAATCAACACCACGTGATTTCAAGAAGTCAATATATTCATTTACTTGATCATATCCACGTGTATATTTATTTCTTAAAGTCTTTGCACGAGATCTAGAAATACCACTAAAGAATTTAATATTTTCTTCTAAGTTTTGATAACTATTCTCTTTATTTTTTTGATTTAAATTTTCAAAATAATCTACTGGAACATAATATGGTCTCTGAATAATTAATTTATTTCCTGAAACTTCAATATATTGTTTCTTACGATAGGAATCTAATTGAATTGAACTAATATGTGTACAAATTTCATAATCGAAATAGCAACCTATCATATCACTCGTTCTATATTTATCTTCTTTCGCTCTCTTTTTAGCACTTGAACAACATTCTTCAGCAACTTTATATGCATCACTAAATGGATAATGTGAGTTAAAGAAAGCTATACCAGCACATGCTGAAAACGCATATTTTTTAGGATTATTTTTATCAATTATTAATTGATGATGTACTGTTTCTTTTAGGAAAGTACTTACTAAAGACAACGCAATATGTGCATTACATACAAAAGTAATATCATCTCCAGCTAAAACAATTTGTCTTAATAATGTAGATTTATGTTTACTACAGAAAGGTTCTTTCTTTGTCCACTCTTCAGCTTTTTCTTCCATCACATGATAACAATATTCAAATCCATTTTTGATGTTACTAGAAAGCTCTCTCATCTTAGGAATAGCTTCTTCATATTTCTCAATATGTTCTAGAATCTCTTTGATTCTTAAGCCCATGTTATTTCCATCAATATGAACTAAAGCAAGGAATGAGTTATCTCCTTTTTCTGTAACAAGTTGATCAAATTCAGTTCTTTCGATATTTTCTTTTAATGCACTATTTAATTTCAAATATGATTCTGTGCATACATATCGACTATCTATAGAATAATAAGTTAATGGTTGCCCTGTAACATTATCTGTTGCCATAAATGAGAAAGCACCCATTGGTTTAGTCTCTGGCATTGTTGCCTTTATATCTCTCATTTTATTTTGAACTGCATTATAGTCATTTACATAGTTATCTGTTTTAGGCACAACAGCAATGGCTAGATTTAATAAATATGTTTTATCTAAGATATATCTAGCTAATTTACGATTGAACTTATGGCATAATTCTTCATTTCTAAATAAGACATATGCATTACCACCACCAATAAATAAAACTTCCATTTGAATGTTTGGATTTGTCAAAAATACACATTCTTTACTATTTTCCCAATCATATAAGAATAAGCTTGGATCCTCATCATTAATAATTGTTTTAATACCATCTAAAACAATGTCACGTACAATAAAGCTCGCACCCATTATTTCTTTAACTTTATTTGTATTAAATACATATTTTTGTATGCCTCTAACATCATACATTGCTAAAACTTCATTAGTATTATTTGTCATTAGTTTCACCTTCAATTATTTAAATAGTTCATCTACTACTTTCCGGAAATTCTCTATATTTTTTTTACGAACCGGGCCATTTTTAATTTCATTCATTATCAGTTTGTAACAAATTAAGTCAACCAAAAATTTATAATATCTTTCTTCATCACATATGAAGGTATATATGTTTTTGCTAAACACAAATTTGTGTTGCTCTATTATTTCTTTTGCACGATCTAGTTTAAAAGCATCATTTATATCAAATGGTGGTATATGCACTTTGTTACCTTCTACTATCGAATTCCACGCGATATACCTATCCGTCTCTATTAAAGTGTGCAATAATTCATTTTCTTTTCCAGTATATTGCTCATCGTTCTTCATTATCTTTAAGCCTTCAAGAATATATTTGGATAACATAATACGAAGCGACATCATTGCAGATTTACAGATTTTCCCATTTGTTAAAATTAAATTTTTGAGTTCTTCTCTCGATTTAATATTTTCAACCATCTGTTTGTCAATACAATTAGTATTATTTGGTTTCGATGCTAAAGCAGTAGTATTTTTAGTATTTTCAATAGTAGCCAATTCCATTTTCTCAATTAATACTTTCCGCAACTTTTTTATTATTGAAATATAATCAGTTAGAACTTCTATATTACCTGAGCGTTGTAAAATATGAGCACTACTATTTCGAAGCGAGCGAGCTTTTTCATTAGATTTAAAAACTTCTTTTAAAAACTCAGTTTCTATTTGGCACTTAGCAGATATAGCTTCTATCTTTGCATTACTATTATTTTCTTGTATCCACAAATCAATTTGTTTTCTGGCAGCTTTGCTCACCATATTATCTTTTGAAACTTTCGTTTTTTTCGCTTTAGCATACAAGAAAAACACATAGCTTTTTAAAGTCTCACACGCAATACAAGCAGATTGTGAATATCTGTGTTGTTCTAAATACCATTGACTTAAAACTAATTGATAATCCACATATTCCATTGCTGTTTTTGCATTTTTTACATCTTTTAAACTAATTTGCAAATCATCAAAAACTGGTTTTTCTAAAACTTTTCTTAACGCAATTTTTATATCATCATATATATTTTTTGTTTCCACTTGTTCATTCACTAATTCGTTTAATTTTCCTATAGATTCAATTAACAATGAACCCGAATTTGTTCCGGTAGCCCAATCAAATTCATTCAATACATCAAGCATTTTCTCAACTGAAGGATTTTCTTCTTTAACTTGTTGTAAAAATAAAATCAAGCTTTTTACACTACCTGTATTATTAAATTCAGCAACAGCACTTGTTAAATCCATAATATTTGAAATCTCGCCCAATTGAACAATAGGTGCTACGCCGTCGCAAATTTTTTTAGCTTCAAGCATTCCATAATAAATTTCTTTAATATTAACTTCATATCTTGTAATCTGCTTAAAATAAGTTAAAACCGCATAGTTATAAATTGGTAGTGATCTAAAAGAATGCGTGATATCAAAAGCAACCTCATACTTTTCTTTTGTACCAAGTAGTCGTTCATCATCTTTAAAGTCATTTTCAAATTGATTAAAAATAGTATTATAGATAAAATCTAATTCTTCCTTGTTAATACCATATGGAAGTAAAACTACTTTTATTTTTTGAATATTTAGAAGATTCAATAAATATTTTTCATATACTTTTTGAATTACAGTCCGAAATTCATTTATCTTGCTTTTATCATAAAAGGCATTTTCAATGTCCCAAACTGGTCTAATAATTTCTGTAGCATTCAATTTTGCACTATCATCCCAATTTTCCTTTTTGTAAAAGTTAATCCAAAAAGTACTCCACGCAGAATTTTGCGTTCCTAAAACATAAACATAATCAGGTTTATAATTTTCAATTAAAGGTTCAGCAACGAAAGAAATATTTTCTATAACTTCATTTTTTTTAAATTGATAATTAGTTAATTGATAAGTTCCTCTAGTTCCATAGATTCTATCTTCTAAAAGAGGTATAGCATTTGTCTTTTTTTCTTCTTCCGATTTAATGCCTGTACCTAACGTTAAAATAAGAATTTTTTTCATATTAAATTTTCCCCATCTATTATTCGTTGTTTAAATAATAGCATTAATTGGAAAATACTACTATGAAAATAGCATTCTCCTGAGTTTTACAGTCAAAATAATTAAAATTGCTTGTACGGTTAATAATAATCGTACTTTTTTTGTAAATATTTTTTATTTTCTCTGTGGCGTAATGTGGCGTGATATGGTACAATAGTTCTGAGGAATTCTGATTATGTACCTTCGTAAAATCTTAACTTCCAATAATTTTGTCCCTCAAAAATAATTGTGATTAAAATTAATGCATTATAGAGCGAGAAATCGCTCTTTTTTCTGCTTTTTTGTTGTATAATTACATAGGGACTATAGTCCCTATGTAATTGGAGGCAATTATGTTCCTAAATTCTCGTGTTTCTATCCCTTCTTCTGGTAAAATTTCTATCAAAAAGAGAACTAATGGTGATCGTTATGTTTATTATCAATATGAAAATAATTATTCATCTGAAAGAGGTTATAATTTACCGAAACGAACTACTATAGGTAAAGTTTGTTCTGATGATTCTAGCATGATGTTTCCTAATCCTAATTTCTTGAAATTCTTTCCTAACGAAACTCTTCCAGAATATAGTGATTCTTCTAGAAGTTCATGTTTGAAAGTTGGAACATATGTAATCATAGAAAAAATCATTCATGAATATCATCTTCAATCTACTTTAAAGAATATTATTGGTGATAAATATGGTCTATTTTTAGATTTAATAGCTTATACAATCATATGTGAAAATAATGCATCACAATATTATCCTGACTACGCTTATAATCATCCTTTATTTACTCAAGATATGAAGATATATAGTAATTCTAGTATTTCTAATTTTTTGCATGATATCACTGTAGACGATAGTGTTATGTTTCTAAATGAATGGAATGCTAGTAAGAAATCTAATGAAAAGATTTATATTTCATATGACAGTACAAACAAGAAAAGCCAAGCTGGAGATGTAGATATTGTAGAAGTAGGACATTCTAAAACGGGATTACCAGATAGGATTTATAACGAAGCAATTGCATATGATAGAACTAATAGAAAACCTTTATTTTATGAAAGCTATTCTGGAAGTATTACAGATATCGTGCAATTAAAAATGATGATAGATAAAGCTAAAAGCTTTGGATATAAAAAAGTTGGATTCATATTAGATAGAGGTTACTTTTGCGAGTCAAATATAAATTACATGGATTCAAATGGATATAGTTTCATCATTATGATTAAAGGAATGAAACAATTAGTTAAAGATATTGTTTTACAAGTTAAAGGTACATTTGAAGAAAAATGGGATGATATTATTTTGGAATATGATGTAAATGGAACTACTGTAGAAAAACCTTTATTTCGAGGTGACGAAAATAATCGTTATATACACGTTTATTACAGTTCTTCAAAAGCAGCTTCTGAAAAAGCTGAATTTACTCATAAGTTATCAGAAATGGAAAATGATACGAAGAAGAATTTAGGGACTAATAAAACATTTTCTGATATTTATAATCATTATTACGATTTAATCTATTGGCATAAAGGAAAAGAAGATCAAAAGTTTACAGGTGGTGCACCAAGAAAAGAAATCATTGAAGAAGAAATGAAATTGATGGGATATTTTTGTATAGTTACATCAGAAAAGATGAGCGCTAAAGAAGCTTTATTACTATATAAGAGTAGAGATGATTCAGAAAAATTATTTAGAGGAGATAAATCTTATTTAGGAGAAAGAGCTGAACGTGTTTATACAGAAGAATCATATAAAGCAAAGATATTTATAGAATTTGTAGCATTAATAGTTAGATCAAAAATATACGTTGACTTAATTGAGCAAATGAATGCAGAAGGAAAGAAATACAATTATATGACTGTTCCAGCAGCGATAAGAGAATTAGAAAAGATAGAAATGATTAAATATGGTGAAGGCAATTATCAATTGGATCATGCATTAACAAAGACACAAAAAACAAAACTTAAAGCATTTGGATTAGATCAAAGAAAGATGTTAGATGAAATACATTCACTAAGTGTACAAATTAGCACACTTAAGAAATAAAAAGTAATCCACTAGTAGTATTACAATTTAATACCGCTAGTGGATTTTCTGTTTTGAGGGACAAAATTTCTGGAAGTTAAGATAAAACTAAAAAACCTAAAGGATTATATTTAACTATTTGTGAAAGCTATAGAAAA
>CAVAZS010000077.1:0-11154 GCA_963593385.1 Lachnospiraceae bacterium
GCCAAATAGTGCATAATTACGCATTATTTGGCATTTTTACTGTAAAACTTGAGATAATAACAAAGTCTATAGTTGTCAACTGAATATTGTTTATCACAAGCCTATTACTTTTTTACTTTTTTAATTGATAATGCTTTTAACAATTTTGTAGTAAAGTCAATTTGTTCGTCTGCATTAGCAGTATGGAACGGATATTCATAAATCAGAAATCTATATTTTTTTCCTAGCTTTTCAGCATAAGGCATCCACATTTCATGCATCTCTAATCCATTGAAAAAAAGAATGACTGGGCATCATCCTTACCATCATATTGGTATCTTATCTTCAATCCGTCAACATTTATAATTTGATAAGATACTTTTTTCAAAAAATGAATCATATTCTTTCTTGAAGTCTCTGCTATCATTCATGATGCATTCATGATGGTTATCCTCCAAATAACAATTTAATTATTGATTTATCCTATATTCTCTCAATCAACATAATGACAGGGCGAAGACCATCAACGCAAGAAAAGACACCTTTATCATCATCTTTCATCCAAGTTCCACTTGGTTGTAGTAACTCTCCCTCTGATAATAGCTTCACCATTTCTTTAATTGGCATCCAAGCATATTCACACAAACCTTCTGGCTTATTATCACCATCACTAATATATACTTGTCCAGCTTTATGAAATGGACAAGCTTCAAAGTTACTAATAGCATATTTTTCTACAAGTTCTTTATCCATTTCAGATTTCAAGATAGTTATCTTCACTTTATATTTCATAGCTTTATCTCCATAAACTAAAATTATCCCGTATAAGCATCATCTGCAGTATTCTTAAAATTCTGACTTTCTAGCCACATTCTTTCTTCTTCACTTTCAGGAATGTCAATTCTTTCAATTTTAAATACAACAGGTCTAGTTCCATCGTTACAACAAGCAATCATCATACGTTCATCGTTAGTCCATCCATGCATGATAGAGCCACCTTGCAAAGCAGTATAGATATATCTACTAATTGCATCCCAAGCTTCACCACAAAACTTGCCATTCATTAGATGATAGAAATCATCTTGTTGGGGAGTTCTTTTCAATAAAAATGTATCACCAACTTTAAAACAAGGACATGGTCCAGATTTAGGATTAGCCAAGTACTTTTCTTGAAGTTCTGGAAATACTTTTGTTTCAATTACGGTTATTTTGCATTCGTGTCTCATATATTTATCCTTTTCAATTACAATCTCTTTTCAAATCCGCCATGTATTTTTGCACCTTGAGCATAGGTTACAAATGCATGAGGATCATTTTCTTGAATAATTCTTTCAATTTGCCCTTCTTCATATTTGTTTATCGCAACATACAATACTTCAGTGCCTTGCTCAGTATATGCACCAATACCATTCCAATATGTAACCCCTCTTCCCATTTCTTTCATAATTTCTTTTTTTACATTTGGATTTTTTGTAAAGATAAGTACTGTCACATTAATATTCTGTGAATGGAAATAATCCGCTACGGTATAAAGAATGCCAACAAATACCGTTGAATACATGATTGTAGCTAAATCATAGATACACAAACAAATAGAAAATAAAATAATATTAAAATATATCGATAACTTACCTGATTTTAAATCTGGTTTCTTTTTCACTAAGCAAACTGTTGCGATATCTGTTCCTCCACAACATCCGCTACCAGTTAGTGCGATACCTACCCCTGTTCCACATATCATTGCACCAAAGACAACATTTAAAATCATGTCATCAACTAAAGGTTTAGATAGAGGTGGCAATATAGATAGCAACACTGTTTGTATGGCAACAGAAAGTAATGTTTTAATACAGAAATCTTTATTCATGATACGGTATGCAATCAAAAATAAAGGTACATTTAATAAGAAATTGATAATACCTAATAGATTTAACGTACTAGATAAATGAAATAGAGAATGAATACCATAATCAATTAATTGCGCTGTACCAACTAGACCACCAAAGTTAATATTGTTTGGTGTCACAAATAAATAGATGCCTATCGCTAATAAAAAAGAGCCAAAAATTACATTTAAATATTTCTTCATAGATTTAGTTTACAACATTTCTAATACTCTTCACTATAAATTCACATAGCATTTCATTAAGATTCATATATTGTTGTTATATTTAAACCATGAAAAAGAAACTTTTAGGATTATGTTTACTTGTTATATGTTTACTAGGTTGTGCATCTGCAAAAGATGAAACAATTTCTTTAGCCAACGGTAAAGTTGTTAGTGTACAAAATAATACCATTACACTATCAATAGATAACTCTATTCCTCATTCCAACAATACATATACCCAAAAAGAAGAAATTCAAATCAAACTTATTATTGATGATGATACTTTATTTCTAAAAAATGGTTGTATCACAGATCAAGAGGATTTAACTGCAGGAACACGAATTATCTTTTCCGAAGAAAAAAGTAAACTAATTCTAGTCGAAATAATCGACTCAGCATCATAACGTGATAAAATAAATGCATGGCAACTTACGTAATGAGTGATATACATGGCTGTAAAGCTGAATTCGATGAAATGTTAGAAAAAATTGGATTTACTGAATATGATGACTTATATATCGTTGGTGATGTATGTGATCGTGGTGTAAATCCTATTGGTATATACCAAGAAATTATGAATCATTCTAATATGCATTTAATATTTGGAAATCATGATGAATGGTTTGCAAAATATATAGATGATTTAATATTAGAAAAATTAAATCCTGGTACATTAAGAATTAATTCCGATTTATCTAGATGGTTACATTTAAATGGTGGCTTACAAACAATGGATCAATTTTTATCCTTAAGCTTTCCTGAATGTTATAACTTAGAAGCCTTCTTTCAAAAACGTGTATACTATCAAGAAATTTCAGTAAAAGAAAAAAAATACCTGCTAGTTCATGCTGGATTAAAAGAGCATAACTATCGAGGTATTAATATTGCTGAAGTACCAAAAGATGAATTAATTTGGTCACATATTGGAATAGATGACAACCCATTCTTAGATAAAATCATGATTGTTGGTCATATGCCTACTTTATTCTATGGTGATGAATATAAAGGAAAAATGATTCTTCGTGACCGTATTTATCATATTGATTGTGGTTGTGTATTTGGTAATAGTTTAGGATGTTTAAAATTAGATACATTAGAAGAATTCTATGTACCAAAACATAAATTTAGTGTGAATCAATCCAATTCTTAATTTCACTAACAAAATACTCTTGATTACTCTTATACATTTTAGGTTCAAATTCTTGAACCTTTTTTATGTATGGAGTGATATCAGTTAAATCACGCATATAGATTAAATATCCTTGTTCATCAAATGAAGATAATAATTGTATTTGATGATCATTTACGTGTTCATGATATTGTGCAAGACGAGCTGCTGCTAAGATTTTTTTTCTTTCTTGTAGTGCAGTCATAATTGTCCCTACTCCACCATGAGTAATTATTAAATCTGCTTCATTCATAAAAGAAGAAAACTTATCTCGATCCATCGAATCAAAGATTTCCATATTCTTACTTTCATATTTTGTAAAACCAGCTTGTACAACTACTCGATCTTCAATCACTTTATCTTCAATTGCTTTTTCTACAGCATCTAATAATCTTACAAACTGTTTATCATTTGTGCCTAAAGTTACAAATATCATTAGAATATCCATCCTTTATATACTGCATTTGGGTAAACTTCTAGCATACTCTCCCATTGCACAACAAATAAATCCGCAATCGGATAAATCATCTGTCCTGCTTTAGTTGGGGTTGTCGCATTAGCGAAAGTTTCTATCCAAATCACTTTTTTTCCATATTTATGTGCAATCTTACACATTGGTACCGCAGTATGAGTACCTGTTGTAATTACAACATCTGGATTAATCTTTTTAAATAAAATAAATGACTTAATGCAATTATATGTAAACTTAAAAAGATAAGGTAAAATATGCGATTTTGTCCCGTATACAAGCATATCTACATGTTCTTTTCCATATTTATCATATAAGCTTAAATTCGCTTTTGTTTTTTCTGTAATAATATGATAATCATATTCAGAAAATAAAGGTGATAATTGTAATAATTCTGTTAAATGACCACCTGTACTAGAAATAAATAATATCTTTTTCATAACTTGTCCATAAAAAAATGAGGTGTGTTTCCACACCTCAAATTATAACTCATTATTGAATATTCTTTTTAACAAGTTCAACAACTTCATCCATTGTGTCTAAGTCAACTGCTTCTAGAGCTAGTTTTCTCATTTCTTCATAAGATAAGTTATTGATCATCTTACGAGCACGTAGGATAGATGTAGCACTCATTGAGAATTCGTCTAGACCAAGTCCAAGTAGTACAGGAGCTGCTAATTCATCACCAGCCATTTCGCCACACATACCACACCATTTACCTTCTTTATGTGCACCATCGATAGCCATCTTAACAAGACGTAAAATAGATGGATTTAATGGTTGATATAAGTAAGATACATTTTGGCTCATACGGTCAGCTGCCATAGAGTATTGAATTAAGTCATTTGTACCAATTGAGAAGAAGTCAACTTCTTTAGCTAGTCTATCAGCTAATACAGCAGCTGCAGGAATTTCAATCATGATACCTACTTCTACCTTTTCGCCAACTTTAACACCTTCAGCGATTAATTTAGCTCTTTCTTCATCATAAATAGCTTTAGCATCACGGAATTCTTTAACAGTCGCAATCATTGGGAACATAATTGCAAGTTGTCCATATGCACTAGCACGTAGTAAAGCTCTTAATTGAACACGGAAGATATCTTTACGCATCAAGCAGAAACGAATAGCTCTTACACCTAAGAATGGATTCATTTCTTCTTCAAATGTATAGTAATTTAATTTCTTATCGCCACCAATATCTAATGTACGGATAACAACTTTCTTACCATTCATTGCTTCTAGAACAGCTTTATATGCCTCAAATTGTGTATCTTCATCTGGGAAATCATCTTGGCTTTGCATATATAAGAATTCTGTTCTAAATAAGCCAACACCTTCACCACCATTAGCTAATACACCTTCAACGTCTTTTACAGAACCAATGTTACCAACTAGTTCTACTTTATGACCATCTACAGAAATACTTTCAGCATCTTTTAATGCTTTTAAGCTTTCTTTTTCTTCTAAGAATGCTTTTTGTCTTTCAGTAGCTTCAGCAATAGTTGCTTCATCTGGATTAAGTGTTACTTCACCTTTAATTGCATCTAGTAATACAATATCTCCTGCTTTAACTTCAGAAAGAATTCCTGTGCAACCTACAACTGCAGGAATTTCAAGTGATCTAGCCATGATTGCACTATGACTTGTTCTTCCACCCATTTCAGTAACAAATCCTTTAGCAAATTCTTTATTTAAGGAACCTGTATCAGATGGTGTTAAATCTTTAGCAGCAATTACAACTGGTTCGCTTAATGTAGCTAGATTTGGAATTTCAACTCCAGCAAGATTGCAGTTTAAACGATAAGTAACGTCTTTAATATCTGCAGCTCTTTCACGCATATATGCATCATCTAATGCTTCAAACATAGCAATTGTATTTTTTGCTACAGTATCGGCAGCGTAGTCAGCATTAACTTTATCATTTTTAATCATGTCTTCAATTTGACTACGGAAGTCTGGGTCATTAGCCATCATTAAGTGAGCATCAAATACAGCTAATTCTTCTTCAGCTAAATTTGCAGAAGCAATTTCTTTGATTTTTTCAATATCTGCAACAGTCTTACTGAAAGCAGCATCTAATTTCTTTAGTTCTTCATCTACATCAGCTTCTCTTTGAGTAATAGATAGAACAGGTGGTTCTAATTTGTAGACTTTAGCAATAGCAATCCCCTGTGAAGCAGCAATACCTTTTAACATCTTATATCCTCCTTGATGTTATCTTTTCTGTGTCAAATCACCTAATGATGCATAGTAAAAACACATTTTATAAATTGATTAAATAAGACTGTGTTTTAAACTCATCATCCAGATAATTTACCTCGACACTTCTTGTAGTTATAGTACCATCTTTGTGTCATTCATTCAATCTAGTACACACAAAAAAAACACCCAAGATTTACTCTTGAGTGTCTTGATGCAATATTGAATTAACTAGCCTTGATTATCAGCAGATGGTGATGCATCACCACCAGTAGATTGATCACCATCTCCTCCACCAGAAGTATCTTCTGTTGGTGTTGGATCTGGTGTTGGCGTTGCTGTAGGTGTTGGCTCTGTAGTTGGTTCTGCTGTAGGCGTTGGAGCTTGTGTAGGCTCTGGTGTTGCAGTAGGTTCAGGCGTTGGTGTATAAATAGGTTCAATTGTTGGAATAACAATTTCTGTTGTCGCAGTTGGTGTTGGTGTAGCAGTTGCTTCTGGAGTTGGAGTAGCTATTGCAACACATGTTCCATCCTCACTTAATGTTTCACCATCACCACATGTAGCTTCAGGTGGTGTATCTGCCGCAATCATTGTTTCGTTATATGTATCTGCTGAGATACTTGGTTTTGTAAATTCCCAATTTACTGACCATTTAATACGACTTGTCTCTGCTGTAATCGCACTATCTAGATTAATATTTCTTTCAATTGCATTACGTGTATCTGTTAAAGATCCTTGCCATACACGATAAATATATAGAGCTAGTTGTAAGCCTTCATCCCATTTACTAGATGAATAACCTGTTACTCTTGAACTTTGAATGTCTAAAATATTTTCAATATGCTCAGAATCATAATAACGGTTAGCTTTTTGCATTGCATAACTTACAAAGCTTGTCATTTGATCTAATGTAAAGTTAGTTTGAATGTTATCCCCTGCTGCTTGTAGTACATTTAAGAATGTATTTACATCTCTTGTACGCATAATCTTTTGTACAATAGCCGAAATAACTTCTTGTTGGTGTTCTTGTCTAGCAAAGTCACCTGTCGCAAATAAATGTCTTTCACGAGCAAATGCTAATGCTTGTTCACCATCTAATGTAACTTGTTCACCAGCTGGAACATATACTGTATAGTGACCTCTTTCACTCGATGCATTTTGACCAACGAAAGCAATAGGACTATCTACAACAATACCACCCAATGCATCGACAACATCTACGACACCTTGGAAGTTTGTATCGACATAGTAGTCAATATCTACGCCTACTAAATCTTCAATCGTACTAATTAAGCAATCTCTGCTTACAGCTCTAGCCGCATTTAATTTAGAAGATCCACCATTGTAACAAGTAATAGGAACATATGAGTCTCTAGCAATAGAACTCATTGTAATCTTCATACTGATTGGGTTAACTGAGCAAAGAATCATCGTATCACTTAAACCATCTGCTGTACCAATTAATAATACAGTGAATGGTTCAGTTGTAATATCTTTATCACTACCTGTTTGATTTTGTACTGTTACCTTTTCTTCAAAATCTAAGATACTTGTAGTATTAGCGATTAAATCTGTCAAACTTGTTTCACTTTGGAAGATTGATTCATAGTTTGTAGGTAAAATTGCACAATCTATTGAGCCATCAAATAATGCAAGAATTAATGATGAATAATCTTGATATTCTTCATAACTTACATTTAGATTTCTTGAATCAATTTGATTTTGTCCAAGTGTTGCAGTATTTGTACTAGTCGCATAACCTACTGTTTTACCTTCAAGTTGTGTCACATCCGTAATTGTTTGTGTCCCATCTTCAGAATAAACAACTAAACTTGTAGAAATTGATTCAGTTGTTGTGGAACTTGTCATTTTATTAATATTGCTATTAACACGTAATACTGCATATGTACCATATGATCCTACCGCAACAAATAATGCTACAAAAATCATACTGATAATATATAAAGGTTGTTTACGAGTACGAATTGCTAAAATCAAAGATATATTAAGAATAAGTACAAGTAAAAGAACAATCACATTAATCGCAATAAATATATTTTTACCTACATTAGAGAATTGCGTTGTATTAAGCATTGTTACAACAATACCGATTTCTCCAATTAAAGCTAAAGCAACTAAGATAATATTTTGAATAGTATAATCTTTTTTTGCTTTCTTTTTCGTAACTGGCTTTTTTTGAGGAGCTTGACCATTACTTGTATTTACAGTTTGTTTAGAAGCTCCATGATGACTAGCACTTGTCTCATTTTGTCTTACAACTTTTTTCGCTTCTCCACTAGTTTCTGTACTATGAACTACTTTCTTTCTTGGCATTTCAGGCATAGAATTTTCACTATTTAAATTACTCATAATGAACCTCCTTATCCGTTATCCGTAGTATCACTAGTTGAGTTTTGTGCTTCCCACTCATTGATACTTTCATAATCATAGAATTCTGCAATTTCCCATCTACCGTTATTGTTAATTACAAA
This sequence comes from Lachnospiraceae bacterium, assembly GCA_963593385.1. Lineage (GTDB taxonomy): Bacteria > Bacillota_I > Bacilli_A > Erysipelotrichales > Erysipelotrichaceae > Bulleidia. Next base: position 8,421 of record CAVAZS010000077.1, read on the forward strand.
GAAACGTGCTCCTGTAGGAAATTTAGATGTATCTGCACCATTTGATTCATATGTCCAACTAACATTGACTTCATAACTTTCAAAAGTTAATTCTTTCTTCGTTTCTGAATCTTCCCAATAATATGTAGAAAAATCAGGTGCTACAGTTGTTGCTTCATCAGTTGTAATTTCTTTCACTTCGATAAGATGTGTACGGCCTTGTTGAGAAATATATAAATCTAAATCTGAATAGAAGTTATAACGTGACCATTCTTCAAAAGAACCAATAGAACTACTATAGATATATTGCAATCCACCTATTTCATAGTTACCATCTTTATTTGTCCAAGTAAAATAATCAGCAACAAAGTTATATACAACTTTTTCAGCAATAGTCGCATTATCACCACTATTAATTGCATCTGTTAATTGTTGGAAATATTCTTTCTGAATCGAAGTAGGGTTATTTCCTATTTCATATTGATCATTCTTCATTGTTTTATTTGTATCAGCAGATAGCGAATTACTTTTACCACTCGCTTCTTTTTTAGCTGCTACAGAAATAATATTAAATGCAAATGTCACAATAATTCCTAAAGATAAAACTAATAATCCAAGAACAAGTCCACTATTAATCTTACGATTTCTTAGTTTTACAGGATCTACTTTTTTACGCATCTTTTTTACTGGTTTATTTGTCATTGGTTTCTCCTATTACTCGTAAAACTTTCTTACAATGTACTGCGGTCTCCCCTTCACTTCACTATAAGTCTTTGACATATATTCCCCAAGTATGCCAATCGCTAATAAAATACATCCACCCATGAATAGTATTAACGATATTAAAATCGACGCAGTGGTTATAACCTTACCACATAATGACATGATTAGCAAAATGATTAATTCTACTACCATGATAAATGTTAACGCTCCACCGAATACAAAAGAGATTTCTAAAGGAGCATTTGTATACTCAATAATGCCATCTAAAGCATATCTAAATAGCTTCCAAAATGACCATTTTGTTTCCCCAGCAACGCGTTCAATATTTTCGTATTCTAGATATTCAATCTTATATCCTACCCAAACAAATAATCCTTTAGAAAAACGATTATATTCGTTTAAAGATAAGATTGAATCTACAACTTGACGAGTCATTAGACGATAGTCTCTAGCTCCATCTACAATTTCTACTTCATTAAAATGATTAATAAGTTTATAGAATTGACGAGCAAAGAATGAACGAATTACTGGTTCTCCTTGTCGTGTAACACGTCTAGTTCCTACTACATCGTCGTGATTTTTTTCCATTGTTTCAAACATCTTAGGTAAATATTCAGGTGGATCTTGAAGATCTGCATCCATTACGGTTACATAATCTCCCTTAGCATGTCTTAATCCTGCTAAAAGAGCACCTTCTTTACCAAAATTTCTACTAAAATCAACTACACGAATATTTTTAGGATATTTCTTATATAAAGCTAATGCTTTTTCTAATGTTTTATCTTTAGATCCATCATTTACAAATATAATTTCATAATCTAGATCCATTGTATGCAATACTTTTGTCACTGCATCATAATATAATTCAACTGTCTCTTCTTCGTTATAACACGGTACTACTATTGATAAGAGCGTCATTTTGCACCCCTTTCGATTATCATCTTGTCCATTATACTCTACTAATATTCATTGAACAAACTAGACATTATCTTTTTTTATGTGTCTAAATAGCCAAGCAAAGAAATAAATATTCCAAGAATATACTAGTGAGAAATATTTATTTTTCATTCCACCTAATGATTTGAGATATGGATTTTTATGCCAGTTTGGAAACTCTTTGTTTAATAAGTCCCATCCCATTTGAATCGTATCATGTCTATCTTTTGCGTCTTCTATTTTTGCACTTCTTAAAAAACTATTTCCTAAAAAGAACTTGATATGAATATATTCTAATTCATCATGATATTCATCATACTTACCATGTTTCTTATAATAATCCAGAATGATTTGAAATACATGAATCATGTTTTTTACTTGATTATTATTAGTATGCGTTATGCTTGCCTTTTGCTGTACATAATGTACATATGGTTTATTTGTAAAACCAATACGATTTACACTCATGCATAAACAATATAAGTAGCAAGCATCTTCATATCTATCTCCATCAGGAAATCTAACATCTAATGATTGAATCCAATCTGTTTTATAGATTTTATTCCATAGTACAGCAAATAAATGAATCATCATGCCTTTTCCTGCTTCATATGGGCCTTCTTTTTCGATAGACGTTTCATCACTAAATTCCCACCAAAAATCAGATACTGCAATATCTAAATCATCTTTTTTGGCTAAAGAATATAAATCTTCAAACATCTCTTTTTCAGCATAATCATCACTATCTAAAAAGCCGAAGTATTCACCATGAACTTTTGTTAAAGCATAATTTCTAGCTGTAGCTATACCTTCATTTGCTTTTGTATACAAACAAATATTTTTATCTTTATGTAACTCAATATAACTTTCTATAATCTTTCTTGTATTATCTGTAGAACCATCATCAATTACAATAATTTCCATATTGTTTAATGTTTGGTTCACTAAACTATCTAATGTTCTAGCAATAGTCTTTTCACTATTAAAACAAGGAACGATTACGCTAACTGTCTCTCTCATTTAGCCTCCTGTACATTTTTAAGTAACATTGCGACTAATAAAGCAAGATATGTCGTGGTAACAAATTGATCAAGCA
>CAVAZS010000078.1:0-11085 GCA_963593385.1 Lachnospiraceae bacterium
ATATATACTTTTACCAGCAACTCTATCTTCCATTGTTACTTGTACTTCTTTAATTTTAGCACCATGATTCATTTGATAAACTAATGTATCAGGTTCTGGCTTTCGATTCATATGATAAGCATAATCTTCTATCATTTTACGGTTTAACATTCTAAATCCTGATGTTGGATCTTTGATTAACTTTCCTGTTTTCAAAAAAATACATAAAGAAATTAATCTTGAACCAATCATTCTCAAAGAATAATTTCTTTTTTCTGTTACAAATCTAGAACCAATCGCAATATCGTAACCTTCTTCTATTGCCTTTACTAAATCTTTAATATATTTTGCTTGATGTTGTCCATCTCCATCGAATTGAACAGCACAATCATATCCTTTTTCATATGCATATTTATATCCTGTTTGTACAGCACCACTAAGCCCTAAATTTACGGGTAAATTGATTACTGGAATATGATTCTTTTCAAATACTTCTTTTGAATTATCTGTAGAGCAATCATTCACAAATATAAAATCATAATCTGTATTTTTCTTAATATCCTCATATACTCTCAAGATATTATCTTGTTCGTTATATGATGGTATAACTAAACATACTTTCATTTCTTTCTCCATAAACCTTATAAAGCATATCACAAAACTTGTTGTAGTGCTTGTGCGGCTTCATCATTTGTCGCGTGATAATTAATTACCGATTTTTCTACTTCAAATGCTTTTTTCATCATTTCTTTTATTTCTTCTCTTGAATCGCAACAAACAAGTGCGTCACTTGCCTTAGCTATTCTATAGCTTGGACTTTTTTTCGTAGAAATTGTTAGTGTATTTTTTTCTAACAATGAATATTCTAATATCTTTGAAGGGAGATAAGGTTGAATTTCATTATCTGGCATGATTGTATCAAATATAAGCAGAATATCAGACTCATTCATTTGTTCTATCGCATCTTTATAGGGAATTTGTTCATGAATACTGAAGTAAGAATCTAGACCAAGCTGATGAATCAATTTTTTATCACTTTTTCTAAATTCACCATATTGTTTCACAATGAAAGGTTTACTACCCTCTTTCACCAAATCATTTACTGCATAGATAAATTCCGTCGCATCTCTTAGGCCATATACTCGACCGAAATGAGCAAATGTAAACACATCGTTTTTCTTTGTATCTTTTAGCTTTGTAATATCATTCCATTCAGGAATGTAATTCAAAGGGAAAATAATTGATTTTTTCAATAATTCTTCACGTGTGAATTTAGTTTCAGTTTTTAGATATTGCTCGATCATATAATCTCTTTGTTCTTCACAAATAAATATGAAGTAATCCGCATGATTAAAAGCTAAAATTTCATCTTCATCATTCACATAATATTTACAATATAAGTTAAACGCTATTTTTTCTGGCAATGAATATTCATGATATGTTCTTTCATCATTTTTATATGGTGAATGATTGATTGGGTCTGTAAAACTTGCAATCCATGTTACTTCAGGATGTTCTTTTTTAATTGCTAAACCCGCATGAATTGTATAAGCAGGAAATGATGATGTAAAAATATAATTATATTTAGTAGAATCAAATCTTTTAATGGCCTTTTCTACATAAAGATTTTTATTTCTAAGTGCTTTAAATAAATTAATATTTGCAATAGAAAATAAAGCATCATTATATTTACCTTCAAAAGTAACATTCATATTTTTATATTTAGGATCTTTTTCTAATTTTTGCACTAAACTTTGATCCACTGTATGATTCATTGCATAAATATCGCAAGGCATATTTAATCCTCTTAAATATTTATAAGAAAGTAATGACATTGGCATATTCGTTGGTACAAATACACCTGTAATAGCGTAGCATCGATTCATAAAAACCTCACAATCTGCTTTATTATAACACTGTTCTTGTTTGACCCCATCATGAATAAAAACATGATAGAATATTAGCTATGGCAAAAAGAAGAAAACAAAACTTAAATATACATTTTATACTTACATGTTTATTAGTAGGATCACTAGGTTGTTCCTACTTAATTTATCAAAAGAAAGATAGTCATTCTAACAAAGACCAATTGGTTACTCCTTCTAATAGTCCAACTACTTCTACTGATACTAGTACTAACGATACCGTTATTAATCAATTATCGATACCTTATAGTAAACAAAGTGTAACAGATGCACTTCAAATCGATAACGAAACTGGTTTTTCAAGCGGATGGAGTATTCAAGCAACTGATTCTAATGTTACATATGAACAAGACTATATTCATTCTGCTATTCAAGTTGTTAATAGTGGATCCACATTAGACGCTGCTCAATATTATCGAGTTGGTATTCCATTAGAACAAAATTGTACATATACGATTACATTTAATGCTTCATCAAGTATTGATCGTTCTATACAACTTATTTTATCAAATGAAGAAACTGGAGAAGTTTATGCTAGTCAAGATTACAACTTATCTAGCTCTGAAAATATGTATTCCCTTGTTTTTAAATATGAAAAAGAAAAAATATGGAATGGTAAAATCTCTTTTCTCATCGGTAAAACAAATAACTTAGATAGTAGTACAGAACATAGCATCAACTTATCTAATATTCGTATCGTAGCGGATTACGCAGCTACTGCTGTAAGAGTCAATCAAGTTGGATATTTAAAGGATTATGAAAAAAGATGTACTTTCATTTATGATGCAGGTGACTTCTTTGATGTTGTAAATGCTGAGACAAATACAATTGTCTATACAGGTGCTATTGTAAATAAAAGCCAATATGAACAATCTGGTGAACTAAATAGCTATGGCGATTTTAGTACTTTCGTTGAACAAGGAACATATTTTATTCGCAGTCAAATTGGAATTATTTCCGATACGTTTTCTATTGTTGATCAAACATCTGATGAATTTAAAAATAGTTTATTAAGAATGTTATCCCTGCAAAGATGTGGTACAGAACTTGATTCATCATGGGCTGGTGATTTAAGTCATACAATTTGTCATAATCAAGAAGCTACATTATATGGTACTGAAACTAAAAAAAATGTATCAGGAGGATGGCATGATGCAGGAGATTATGGTCGTTATGTAAAAACAGGCACTAAAGCAGTATCTGATTTACTTTTATCTTATTTATACAATCAAAATTATTATAACGATCAAGCTAATACTATCGATTCTAACAACAATCAAAATGATTTATTAGATGAAGCTAGATATGAATTAGAATGGCTACTAAAAATGCAAGATACTAATGGTGGTGTCTTCAATACGGTTATTACACCAAATATGAGTAATGTGGTATCACCTGAAGAAGATACACAAGATTTATATGTATTATTTATTGAAACAAGTAGCACTGCTGATTTTGCTGGCACAATGGCTTTGTCTTATATTACTTTTAAAGATATAGATGAAGAGTTTGCGAACACTTGTCTTGAAGCTGCAAAGAAAGCTGATGAATATTTATCACAAACAGAACAAGAAGAACACGATAATCCTAGTGAATTTAATGGTGGAAATTACCGTGATGATAGCGACGAAGAAGGAAGATTCTATACCAAAATGGCTCTTTATGTTGCGACACATGATTCATCCTACTTAAATGATGCTAAATCATTATATGAATCAAACAATGATGTAAGTAATGGCGTTACTTGGAAAAAGAATGGTGGTTTTGGAAGATATCTATTCTTAGCTGATGAGCAAAGTAAAATAGATGATCCTGATTTCTATGAAACAATGTTAACATCTCTTAAAAATGAAGCGGATTCCATCGTCGCTATGTCTAATGGAAATGGATATAACATTTCTATTTATGAATTTCCTTGGGGAAGTAATTCTGACTTAATTAATAATGGAATCATCTTATCCATGGCTTATGACTTCACTGGAAATACAGAATATGCTCAAAAGAGTTATGAACAAATTAGTTATATTTTAGGTAAAAACCCATTAAACATGTGTTTTGTTACTGGTTTTGGCATAAATAGCCCACAAAATATTCATAGTCGTTTATCTAAAGCTAAAAATTCATTAATGATTGGTGCCTTAGTTGGTGGTCCTGATAGTTATCGTGAAGATATTGTCTCTACAACAGTAGATGCTAGTGTACCTGACGCTAAAGTATATGTTGATGATTATGAGTGCTATACTACAAATGAAATCACTATCTATTGGAATAGTGCACTTATTCATTTATTATCTAGATTAGAAAAATAGCGAGGTTTTTATGGAACAAAATACATTATTTAGTGATGATAGCCCTAAAACAAATGCTCCTTTAGCCGATAGAATGCGTCCTGAAAATCTTGAGGAATATGTTGGACAACAACATTTAATCGGAAAAGATAAAATATTAAGAAGAATGATTGATCGTGATGAAGTTCAATCGATGATTTTTTGGGGACCTCCTGGAGTTGGCAAAACTACTCTTGCTCAAATTATTGCAAAATGTACAAAAGCTCGTTTCATCAATTTTTCTGCCGTTACTTCTGGTATAAAAGAAATTAAAGAAGTCATGAATAAAGCAGAAGAAAACCGTTCTAAAGGTTCGAAAACAATCGTCTTTGTGGATGAAATTCATCGTTTCAATAAAGCTCAACAAGATGCATTTTTACCATATGTAGAAAGAGGATCAATCACTTTAATTGGTGCAACAACTGAAAATCCTTCATTTGAGATTAACTCTGCCCTTTTATCACGTTGTAAAGTATTTGTTCTAAAAGGTTTAGAACAAGAGGACCTTGTTCATTTATTAAAAAACGCAATCACAAGTCCTAAAGGACTAGGAGATTGGAATATTACGATAGATGATAATTTGATTGAACTAATTGCTAGATATGCTAATGGAGATGCTAGAACTGCTCTTAACACATTAGAAATGGCTGTCCTCAATGGTGATGGTGAAGGAATTAATAGTACAGTTACTAAAGAAACTATTGAACAAGTATTAAATCACAAATCACTACTTTATGATAAAAATGGAGAAGAACATTACAATTTAATTTCTGCACTACATAAATCCATGCGTAATTCTGACGCAGATGCGGCTATATATTGGTTAGCTAGAATGTTAGAAGCTGGTGAAGATCCATTATATATTGCAAGAAGAATTGTAAGATTTGCTTCTGAAGATATAGGAATGGCCGATTCTAGAGCTTTAGAAATAGCTATAGCAGCTTATCAAGCATGTACATTTTTAGGTATGCCTGAATGTAATGTACATTTAACTCATGCTGTAGTATTTTGTTCATTAGCTCCTAAATCAAATGCATTAGAAGTTGCTTATTTTGCTGCACGAGATGATGCCATAAAAATGTTAGATGAACCTGTTCCACTTCAAATAAGAAACGCTCCTACATCTTTAATGAAAGATTTAGGTTATGGTGAAGGCTATATTTATGCTCATGATACCAAAGAAAAAGTATCCGCAATGCAATGTTTACCAGATTCATTAAAAGATAAGCATTATTATAATCCTACTGAGCAAGGCGTAGAAAAACGTGTTAAGGAAAGAAAAAACGCTATTGAATCTTGGAAGAAACAACAGCGTTTAAAAGAATCACAAAATAAGAATTAGAATACTACAACTAGTAGCATTTTAAACTGTTCATAGCCGTAGACAGCATGTGGATGTTTAGCTGGCATAATAATTGATTCACCTTCGTGAAGTAAATATTCTACTCCATCAATTGTAATCTTACCAACACCATCTAAGCATGTAACAAATGCATCTCCACCACTTTCATGTGTACTAATCTCTTCATCTTTATCAAATGCAAATAATGTAATACTTACATTACCATTTTGGGCAAGAGTCTTACTAACTACTTGTCCTTTTTGATAGCTAACTTCTTCTTTTAATGTTAATACTTTTGATTTATCTATATTTTTTATAATCATCTTTCTTTTCCTCCATAATTATTATAAATAATATGTAATTTTATCATTGTTTAATGCTCAAAAAAATTACAGCAATATAACTAATTTCTAACTTTAGAAGATATAATCTTTTTCACTTTATCTATAGACATATTCGCAATAGAAGCGATTTCAGATATAGCGATTCCTTTCTTATACATAGCAGTAATAAAATTAGCTTGTGCTTTTTTCTCGCCTTCAATTCGTCCTTTTGATAAGCCTTCTTGTCTTCCTTGTTGTTTAGCTACTTCTACCTTTTCATCAATTACAGATTGTAGTGTCATATATCTTCTCACTTCCTTCTTGCTGTTTCTAGTTTCATCTAATCCTTGTGCAATTTCTTTTGTGAATTCATCTGTTACTTCTCCTGTATTTAAGTAAAGAAGTAACGCCTTTAAATCTTCATCTTCTATAAGATTTAAATCAGCTTTTGTATTCACATATATCTTAACACATCCATTATCATATTTAGCTTCTTCACTAATATCTTTTTCTTCAGTAAATAATCTTCCCTTTTCTACATATATTGGTTTATTAAATGGCGGAAAAGGATCATATAAACAAATAAAGATAATGATTGAATCTGGTAAATCTTTATACTTCTTTCCTTTAGTTAATGAATCAGTATCCATTGTACTTGCATAATATCTAGCTCTTTTAATAATATCTTTATCTTTTATTGTTTGCATTTCGATATCAAAATGTTTCTTTAAGCTTTTTACAAATACATCATATCTTACGGATTTAGCATCAAAATGATTATTTAGTACATATTGACTCTTAAGTAATTGATATTTAGTTAATTCTATTTTAGTAACAATTCTAATCTTTCCTTTAGAAATATTAGGATGTGTTTCATTTACTCTTGAAAACATGTAATCATTCGTAAAAGTTAATGATTTGAATTCTTTCTCATAATTTCTTCTTTTCTGTCTATGTCTTTTTGCCATAATATATTTCTCCCTATATATTTCTTATTCGCAAAAAAACATGCAAATCCTCAAAAAAAGTTAAAAAATTTTTAATTTACTACAAGAAATCAATTCCAGATAGTTTAGAAAAGACAAGTGTTTGTAAACAACTTGTCTTTTTATAGATAACCCGTTTATAAAATTTAGTCTTTAGTTGATGTGCCAACAAGATTATAACCACCTACATTACATGCTTTAGCTTCATAAATCTTGTTTCCCCATCTATCAAAAACATTACCACATGTATCTGTTGTAAATGGTCCTCCATCATCCCATCCACTAGATTTTTTCTTTGTTTCAGGTGTAGCAGTAGGTGTTGGAGTTGGAGTGTTATTAATTGTTATTGTATATGTAGCAACTTCACTATCTTTCATACCTGCTCTAACAGCATACACTTTAATTGTAGTTGTTTCTTTAACATCAAATGCACCCTTATATTCTGTGCTACTAGTTGTTGGATCACTACCATCTGTAGTGTAATACAATTTAGCATCTCCTTTATTACTATTTAGACTTACTGTTTGAGTAGAATTGTATGTTCCTGTTGGAACACTTGATGTTGGCGTGCTCAATTGTTCTTGTGCACTAACCTTAACAGTTAACTCAATCTTATTTTCTAATGTTCCAAGATCTAAATATTCAGGTATAGTTAATGTTCCTGTCACAGTAAATGTTTGAGCATTTGGATTACTCTTATCAAATCCTTGTCTTGGAATAGACCATGTAATATCTGCATCAACAGTATATTTAGTAGCTTCATCAATCACAAGAACTGCTTTTGTTGGTAAATCCCATACATTTTTAGTTGTTTCTGCTTCTTGTTTTGTTTGCATATCATAAGCATCAACATAAGATACATTTAATGTTTCTAATGGTTGAATTCTTTGTACAGTTAACTTTCCTGTTTTAGGGAAAGTTACATATGCAATAATGTCATTTCCTTCAATTGTTTGTGTAACCTTAGCAGTACTATCACTATCATTAATTTTTACAGTAAGATTATCTGCTAATACATATTTCTTTTCTGAAGTAGAATTTCCATCGCGAACAAGTGGTATTCTTGCAACATAGCTTGTTAATGGTTCAGCTACAGTATGATTTGGTGACCAAGTCATATTATCAGCCTTAAAATAATTTGTTAAATTAACTTCTCTATATATTGGTTCTTTTGTAGTTGCATCATAGGAATCTAGTACTTTTCCCTTAACAGTAGAAATTGTTTTATCTAGTGTTTTATTTACTTCTGGAACACTCATTGATAAATCTAATTCTGTGATAATTGGATTATATATTGCAGTAATAGTTAAATTATCATTTAATGTACCTAAATTAATAGTAGATGTCTCAATGACAGAACCATCTGTCTTAACCCACTTTTCAAATTTATCTCCTAAAACTGGTGGAGCGATTAATTGAACAGAAGCACCTTTTTCATAAGTATAAGTTTCTGTTTTCAGTGTAGTCAAAGTATCGTCTCTAGTATCCTTACAAGTAACAGTTACAGTAATTGTTTCTGGAGTTGTTTCTTTTTTTACAGTATAAATTCCTGAAGCAACATCCGAAGATTCATAACCTTCTTTTTCTGCCCAGAAAGCAATAGAATAAGTAGATTCTGTTTCGCCTGTTCTAACAGTTAGCTCTAATGGATTAGTATAAGTACTAGAAGTAACATTGTCATATGAATATTTAATTGTTGCTCCTTCTGTAGCACAAGTTGCCTTTAAAGTTAAATGTGATTGAGTTCCACTAGCAGTAAATTCAGGTGTAGCAACAATCTCTTTTGTCTTTGTTACATTAATCGTCACAATGAAAGCAACACCACTAGCAACCGTTGTTCCTTCTGGAGCTGTAATCGCTAAACCAAATGAAGTACCAGATTTTGCATAGTCTACTTTTTCGTTTGTTAGCATTGCGTTCACAGTTCTACTAATATCCTCTGAATTAACTGACACCGAGATTGTTTTTTCTGTAGTTTGACCTTCTTTTGTTTCTTGTACAGTCGCAGAAGCTGTATTTGGAATTACAGCTCTTAATTCATCAGCTGTAGAACCTTCTGCTATTTGAACTGTTACAGCTTGAATAGCAGTTATTTTTGCTGAATCAGCAGGTTCGCCTCTTTGAAGTATATAAGTACGACTAATTGCATCCGAATCTTGTAATTGACTAATGTTTGGATCTCCATCCCATGCTATCACAGTAAACGTTTTACTCTCTTCATCATCTGCCAAAGAAAGTGTAATTGTTTTATCTGTTGTAGTAACTACATTGCCCCCATTAATTGTGTAATATAGTGTTGTAGCATTATCACCTAAACTAGCCGTGATATCTAAACTTGTTTCTGTATATGTCCCCGAATCTTTATCTAATGTTGGTGCACCAGCAGTCCAAGCATTATACAAAACAATAGTAACTTCACAAGTCAATTCATCTGGATTTGTTAAGTTCTTTTCGCTTAAACTGCTTGCTAGAATAGGAATCGTTACTGTACCATTTTGTGTTACTTTCCCATCTATGACAATGCTAGAATAATCCGCATTATTCGTATCTAACATTACTTCAGTAGTTGAACCATCAGTTAATGTCACAGTCGCATTATAAATGCTTGCAAGCTTAATTTTCAAATTTTCTTCAGTAGTATTTCTTCTAATATCATAACGTTTAGTTTGTATACTTGCGATTCTTGAAACGCTTAGTACATTAGCACCTTTAGTATTTAATGTACCTGTATTATCTACTTGAGCAATTACAGATGCTGTTGCGTTATCATTTCCATATTTTACAAATATATTTTCATTTGAAATATCGTAGGAAAAAGCTAAGTCGTTCGCTATATCTTGTTCAATACTAGCTACTACAGCATATTCAGTATTAAATGCCACTGTTCCTGTTTCTTGCTTTTGAGAATCCTTTTTCACCCAATAAACTGGCACTTCTTTAGATTGAGTACCTGCACTATTTGTCCAAGTCAATGTACTAGTATTAGGGAATGCATCACCAGTAGCAGGTTTAGCAACACTTAATGTGAAATCTTTAACTCTAGTCACAAAAGTAGCACTCATTGTTGTATCACTATTCGGCATTGTAAATTGAACAATTGATCCTGACTTAGTAATACTACTAGCATCTGTACTTGTTATATCTTTAAATACTCTAGTTTGAGTTACATCTTCACCTTCAGTTTTATCAGTAACAAGCTTATCGATAATTGAATCGATATTAATCGTAACTGTATCTTGTGGTTTATATTTACCTACTTCATAGCCATTAATTGTAACCGCATATGTTTTTGTACCAGTTCTTTGCCATAACTCTTTTGATTCAGAATTATAGTCTAAATATAAATTATTTGGGTTATCTAATTTATATGCACTTGCAACATAGTTATCTAGATTCTTTGCAACTAAGTAATCAGTTGTATAAGATGTTGTAATTCCTATATCTGACCCATCATCTACAGATCCACGTAAATGTGATGTATAAATATAACCATCTTTATCTGTCACTTTACCTAAATAAACATTATTGGTATGAGTATAATTATCATAATTATTTCTAACTATAACTTTTCCTTCTAAATATAAATCATTAGACCCGTGCACAAAAATACCACCACCGTATCCTGTACTAGCTCCAGAATTTGTAGAGTTATATTCAACAGTTGTATTTTTGATTATAGTTCCTTTACCTTCATTATAAATACCACCACCAGAGTAAGCAGTGTTACTTAAAATAGTACAATCCTCTATTGTTGTATAATCTCCCCAGTTGTAAATTGCTCCTCCTAGGCCATTTTCTACAGTTGATTGATTACCAAAAGATATACTATTACCATAAAGTGTTAGTTCTTGAATCACATTTCTATTAGTTTCAGTAGCATTTGTATTAGTAAAGATTCCTCCACCATTATAATCTCTGCTAGTATCACTTACAGAATCAACTGTAATTTTATTGTAAGAAATAGTAGAGTTATTTGTTCCAACAATTTTAGCTGTACCCATATAAACTCCGCCGCCACTTCCGTTTGTAACTAAATTATTATCAATATGAGAGTTGTCCATAGTAAGTGAAAGATCATCTCCAGAGGCATAAATTCCTCCTCCACCATCATCACCTAAATTATGACTAATTGAACTATCTGTCATCGAAATAGTAGTATCATTTACACCTACAATATAAATTCCACCACCATAACTATATTTA
>CAVAZS010000079.1:0-10701 GCA_963593385.1 Lachnospiraceae bacterium
TGTAAAAAAGAAGAACGTTTAATTTCTAATACTGAAACATATTACTTTGCGAATGCTTTCTTCTCCGATTATGATGACTATCATATTGAATTTGATGAAGATAAACGTGAATTGTGGACAAAATCTGGTGCTGCAGTACCTACAACAAAAGAAGAAGTTAGCCCAGATATCGTGCATACTGGTAAAACATATAATGGCAAAGAAATCATCGAAGGTTACTTCTCTATGCAAACAATGGGTAACCAATATCAAGATGTAGATACAAATTATTATTACTCTGATGGTTATTTCATTACTTCATCAGAAGATCCTAATATTGGTAATCCTGATTATTACGATACACATTTAGCCACAATGTCTATGAGTATGGCATGTTCTACTTTCTCTCGTATTGGTAAAGATGGTTCATACAATTCATATGATGGAGCTTATGTTTATAAATCTAAGAATATCGAAAGATTACTAACAGATATTGGCGTTACAACAGAAAACATCTATATCAATGATGATAATACGGTTCAACCTACAACAAGTAGTGTTGGTGTAGCTATTGGTCAAAAAGTAATCACTGATCATAGCAATAACGATTACATTCTTGTCCCTATTGCAATAAGAGGACAAGGATATGAAGCTGAGTGGTATAGCAATACTACAATTGGAACAACTGGTGAAGCTGAAGGATTTGCGTCTTCTGCTGATGCTGTGTTTGAACAACTTCAATATTATATTTCTAACTACAATCTAGAAGATGCTGTTAGTAAGGGTAAAGTTAAATTCTGGATTACAGGATACTCTAGAGGTGGAGCTGTAGCGAACTTAACTGCTAAACGTATTGTTGAAGCTTATTGTAGTGGTGCTAGTACTAATACTAGTAACCAAGTTTATGCATATTGTTTTGAAGCACCAAAAGGTGGCGTAAATTCTGCATTAAAATTAGACTTATCCAAATACTATTGCATACATAACTGTATTAACCCTGTAGACTTAGTACCATTTGTTGCCCCAGAAGAAATGGGCTTTATCCGTTATGGTGTAGACCACTATATTCCTGGTAGTACTGATACAAGTGTTGAAGAAGATAATAATGTATGGAGTTATGTAGAAAACCTAAGTTGGGCAAGTAGTTATACAAGATTAAAAGATAATAACTACTATGATGTAGGAACTGATGATTATAATGCACAACGTACATTAATGAAGGCACAACTAAAATCTGTTGACCCAGACAATGTATTTTTCGTTGATCAATTTACGGTTTACTATGCTAGATACCTCGCACAAGCTGCTAAACAAAGCATGTACAAGAAACTAGACCCTAATGGTGGTAATATCAACCAAAGACAATTCATTAGTATGCTATGGCGTTCTATTGAAGCTTGGGGATTATTCTCTACAGATACACAAGGCGATTATCGTAATAGTTACGCTTCTGTATCTTCATCCGCAACTAGTGGTGTTACTTTCCAAACAGCCTTACAATCTTTAACAAAGATTATATTTAGTAAAGACTCTACAGTACAAAAAGGATTAATGACTAGCATTAGTTCTGGTGCTTCTGAAATGATGTCTGATTACATGCAGTTATATCACTTATGGGATGATGTAATAGGAGATTGGTCAATCATTACCCAAGAAAAGAGAAATGAATACTTAGACTACTTCTGGACAAATCTAATGACGAAAAAGGCTGTCACAACACAAAAAGCCGCAATTGATTATTTGACAGATACAGAAATCGATGAAATGCATACAGCTTGGAATACTGTTCTAGATGTATTACTTCGTTGGGTAGCTGTAGACTATGAAACTAAAATTAATGATTGGAATTCACCAAAAGTAGCAGGTTCTACAAAAAGCATACCTATTACAGAGGATATTACATCTGATCACTCTAAATATTCTAATGAATCACAAGTTCTTCTTGGTACATTAGCACAAAATGTTACAGCAATCACTCAAGCACATTACCCAGAAATTAACTTATCTTGGGTACGTAGCTATGATGATTTCTATGATGGCGACGCAAATCGTGCAATAAAGATTGTGACAAATAAAACACCTGTTATCTCTGATTCATTTAACGCAAATGATGAGACATTAACATTAACTACTTCTTCTGACACACCTGGAGCTGGTATTTATTATCGAGTTAAGTCGAATATGGATGCTGATTATGGTGAGTGGAAGCCTTATAACAAAGCAATTAGTCTTTCACCACTAGATGATCAAGTTACTTCTTATGATGTACAAATGACTGCTGTATATTGCACGAATGTTTCTGAAGTAGTCACAAAAACTTATACATTAAATAAGGCTCATACCGTAACAGTGAATGGAACTTCTATTGGAACATATAGAGTAGGAAATACAGTTACAATTAACGGTACAAGTACTGATTCTTCTAAAGTATTTACAAGTTGGAAAGATAGCGATGTCATTACATTTGCTGATCAAAATAGTGCAGTCACAACATTTACAATGCCTGATCAAGATGTTTCTGTTGAAGCAAATTATGCACCAACAATATCTAACGCAACATTAACTGTAAGTGCACCTGCTGGTGGTAGTCCTCTAGCAACAGAAGGAACATTATCATGGGGTGAAAGTAATTCATTAAATGTACATGTTTATTGGAGAAAAGGTAATGAACAACCTATCGGTAACGCTGCATACAATACAACTTATCACGTTATAACAATGGTTGATCAAGATAGTACTTCAGGTATATATTTCAACAAGGATATCACTGCAAATAACATTACGGTTGTATACAGTGATGTATCTAGTGCTAATGCAAGTGAAGCTTATGTAAATGCTAAAGGTAGTTTAGTCATTGTGGGACCAGATATTACTACTGCTAAGCCAAAGATTACTTCTGTAGAAGAAACTTCTATAACAATTGTAGAAGATCAAGAAATTACAATTGATAATTTACCAACTAAAGCAACTGTAACAGCTGAAGATGGTCAAACTTATACAGTAGATGTTAAGCATGATGAAGTTCCTAAGATAATAGATGATCAAGGTAATAAATATTTAGAATTACCAATAGTGTTAAGTGATACTGATGCTGTAATTAATACAGATAACAAAGTATTAAAAGTAAACATCACAACACAATCTAGACCAGCTGTACCTACGATTACTGCTGATGGAACTGATAGTTCTAAAACAATTAGCATGTCTTGTTCAACTGAAGGTGCAAAAATATATTATAGAATAGATACTTCTGAGCAAACAGAATATACAGAAGCGTTCACTTTATCTGGTACTGAAGGTCAAAAGACAACATATACTATAACTGTTTGGTCTAAATTAGATGGTATTACCTCTTCAGAACATACAGAAACATTTGTAATTGATAGACCTTATACCGTAACAATTAAGAGTATTGATACTCTTGGTAAAGTAAGTGAGTGGAAACCTGATGATATTATTTATCACTACTATCAAAGTGAAAGCGTCACAATTGCTCCACCAATACAAAATAACGAACAGTTCAAAAACTGGACTTGGGATGCTACAAAACTACCTGAAGGCACAACTATAACTGAAGATAGTAATCAAGCTTTAAACTTTACAGTAAAAGGTAATACAGAATTAACTGCTGTTTATAAACCAGTTGTAAATAATGTTAGTTTAACTATTGAGAAACCTGCTTTAGGTAAGACATTATCGACTAAAGTTACTTCCGCAAGTGTTACATTTGTTAATCCTTATGACTTAACAAATTACTTAGCAGATATTACTTGGAGTCCTAATAGTGGATATCCAGTATATGGTTCAACTTATACAGCGAAGATTTCTTTAACTGAACAAGCTGCTCAAGACTTACAATTTGCTTTAGCAAATAACGCTAACATTACAGTGAATAATGGTGCAGATGAAGGTGTTACCGCTACATTTGCTAAATCAGGAGATACATATGATATTTATGTAACCTTCCCTACGATAGATAAGATTGATTTAGTGAGTGTAAAACAACCACCTGTAACAAGTACTACTCGTGCTAATGCCGCACAAGGCATTTGGAACTTACCAAGTTCAACAAATATCACTCTTGAAAATGGTATGAGCGTTAGTGCAAATATCAATTGGGATACATTACCAACATTTGATCCGAGCAATCTATATGCTCAAGAATTTGAAGTAACAGGTAGTATCGTACTTCCTGAATATGTATCAAATTCTAAGGAAATATCACTAGCAGTTAAGACAACAGTTACTGTTCCTGGTGCTCCACAAGTTGAAGCAGTAAATGCAAACCATGAATCTGGAAACTATGCTGATCCAATTAAAGTAAGTTTAAGTACAAATACTGAAGGAGCTAGCATCTACTACACATTAGACGGAACTAATCCAACAACAGATAGTTCTCTATATACAGAAGAAATTGAAATTACTTCTGATACAACACTAAAAGTTGTTGCGATTAAAGAGGGAATGATTAGTACTTCTATAAAGACATACACTTATACAATTGGTATTAAACCAACTCCTACTCCAACACCTACTGCTACTTCTGAAACAAAGAAGAAAGATACTGGATGGGATGATGGTGGACCATTCACAACAGATACATGTGGAAATGTATATGATAGATGGGGCAATAAGATTTATGAAGCTACATCTTGTAATGTAGGTGGTTATAACTTAGTCGGTACAGATACTAAAGACTAATATAAAAAGAATCCAAGAATTTAATCTAATTCAAGGATTCTTTTTTTCTTTATCCTTCGATTATAGAAATTAGTTCAATCGCTCTTTCATGTATCATATCATTTAGCATTTCTAATCTTTTTGAAGATAAATTATATTTACTATGCTTTTTGAATTTGAAGCTTGCTAGCTTCCGTAGTTTAGCAACTTGTTCTTTACCACAATATGCTTTAACTAATTCTTTGAAGTCTCCACCATAATTTGATATTTGCAAGTCTTTATTATTTTTCCAATAATCCTCAAATACTTGTTTATCATCAAATATATTTATTGGTGCACTAGAAAGTAGTCCTGCTCCATGATCAAATAGTGGCGCAAAACTAACATATTCTCCTGTATGGTTATCTTTTAGTAAACCAAAATTACCTAAATGCCTATCCCAATTAAATGTTAGACTATCTAACAAAATCATATCCGCAAATTCATTTTTATATCCATGTTCCTCGCAATAGTCATGTACTGACTCAATATCATTACAGCGAGAAGCTAGATATATAGGAACATACGAATAATCATATGTGGTAAATAACTTGCATGTTGACGCAAGCATACCCTTCCATTTATTTAGATTATAGGGAATTGCATGAATTCCCATTGTTTCAGCTAATTGATAAATGTAGTATTCGCTATATGGTTCAAAGCCAACATTACTAGCTTTCAAATATTCTGTACTACCTTTATATAAATATACTTCGCCATTTATTCTACGCCATGCTTTTGGTAAAGCACCATTTGTTGTAAATTCAGGTGAAATCGCAATACCTTTTATCTTAGAAGAATATCCTGTAAAAGCTACTAAAGACAATACTGTAGAAAAATTATGTTCATACAAATTGTAGTCACTAAACTTTAAGCTATCATCTTGGACAATCCAGTAACAATCAATAAGAGATAATCCTTTAGAAATATCTATAACCCCTTTTATATCTCGTAAATCTAAATCATTTGATTCTAAAATATTCTTTACAAAAGTTCTATTTTTAGGAACGATTCTTTGTTCAAGAAATTGCTTTATAGTGTCACTTGTTACTTCTTTTTGTAATATTTCCGGGAATAATTGTTTATTATTAGAAATTACTTTTATATTGGATATCTTTAATGTAATTTTATTTTCCATATCAAACTGAATTAGAGTTTCATCATATAATTTTAAACTATACATTACTTTTCCTCCCTTCAGCTTGTATCAAAATGATAACTTATGCTTTTCCCTCAGCATCTTTAAATAAGCTAATAATATAATCTCTGTTAATTCTAGGCCAATCTTCATTGTTTACTTTATATTTATCAGGATCTGTAGCCATTTCTTCTTCCATCATAGATAGAGGAATTGTAAATGCCATACCTTTATCACCAGTACGTACATTAATACGAATAATACCATTATCCGCTCTTTCATATGTAATACCTGTAATGTCTTCTACAGTACCTTTTTTATTATCAATAAATTCGATAAAGCAATCATACTTAGCAAGTTCTACCATTACATCATCTAGTCCATCTTCTAAGATTTGTATCTTTTCTGTAAATTCATCTAAAGTAGCACATCTTCTTAATGTATAACCTGTTTTAGCTATTTCTTTCTTTAACGCTTCCATTGTTACTGGCATTTCTTTAGCGCTAAACCAAATTACAAATTTATGTTCTGGATCAAAATATAGTACAGGATAGAGTAACATATACTCTTTCTTGCAATGAGGACAACTTACTCTAAATAAATCACCTGAAACACATTTATCTCTTAAATCTCTATCTTTTTCTGCATGAATAAAATCATATTGTGTAATCTCAAATTCTTTTCCACAATATGGGCATTGAATCTTACTTGTAATATTTCTTTCCATATTAACTCCTTAATATAGGTTTACTAAAACCAAATATAGCTTGTTTACTTAATTTCATTAATTTCTTATATTCTTTTTGATCACGTTTTGATAGTTTTTCACCAACAAAAGCACCAATTAATCTAGGTGAATCAATATAGTATGGTAATGCACGTACTAAATCATCTGTGTGCACATTTTTTACTTGTTCCGGAACATCCATTAAATTTCCTTCTAAGAATGGTCCCTTGATTCTTTTAATTTTCATATCTAAACCAACAAGAGAATGACCAGCAATAATATCTACTGAAACAATATCAGGATAATATAAATCTCTTACTTCATTTAGTCTTTCATCAAATCTAGTTTCCATGAGATCTTCATCTTCATTCTCTTCCATTAATTCAATAAAAAAGTTATTCTTTTGCATCATTTCTAATGTAGGTTCAATAATCTTACACTCTAACTCCATGACATAATCAGGCCCAAATATCGCTAACATTTGTTCTTTTTTTAGCCCTTTTGTACATTTTTCATAAGAAGAACCAATCGATAAAACATTAAAACTTAATAATCCTGTTTCATCAATAAATGAGGAACAAAGCATATAACAATCTTTCTCTGTTACCCTAATTTTATCTTTCACATATTCCGTTAAATCATCTGCTTCAAAGATAATGTATTTGTGATAATAATTTGTAAATCCATATTCTGCTAACTTCATATTTCATATCTTAACAGTTTCTAAATAACATATCCACTGAAAAGCGTATATACTTTTATCTATAGGAGGTCTAAAAAAACGATGAATCTAGATAACACAACATAATTTGTGTGTTATTGCTAGAAGAGTAGATACCGTATAGGATTTAACTCAACTTGTCACTAGCAACAATCATTCAAATTATAGAAAAGGAAAATTTATTACAATGAAAAACAAAAAAACACAATATATGGCACGACTCGGTTTATTATCCGCAGTTGTATTAATTATGGCATTTACTCCACTTGGACAATTCAAAACACCTATGTTAAACGTTAGTTTCTTATGTGTACCAGTTGCGATAGGAGCGATGACCTTAGGTCCTAAAGCTGGCGCTATACTTGGTGGTATATTTGGCTTAACAAGTTTCTTTCAAGCATTCACTGACGGTGGTATGAAAGCAATGTTACTGAGTATCAATCCATTTGGTTGCTTCGTCGTTACAGTTGTCGCAAGAATTCTATGTGGATTATTATGTGGCTTAATCTATAAAGCAATAACACAAAAAGGTAAAAATAAAGTGGGAAGAATCGTTGGTGCATTAAGTTGTCCATTCTTCAATACTGTATTCTTCATGGGATTTATCATGTTATTTTATTACAACACTGAATATATCCAAGGATTTGCAACAAAGCTAGGAACACATGGACCAATCACATTAATTTTAGCTATGGTTGGTATACAAGGAATGATTGAACTTATTGTTTGTGGAATCATCGCTACTGCTGTTTCTAAAGCATTAGATCATATTTATAAAGACAATTAGTTATCAGAAAAGGTTGTAGAGCATTCATACCCTACAACCTTTTTATTTGTTTGTATTAATAGTTTTCTTTCTTAATTTCAAAGAAGCTTTCTTTGTATCCACATAATGGACATACTTTAGGAGCTTTCTTAGAAGTTACTGTATAGCCACAAATTTCACATTGCCATAAAACTGGTTCATCTTTAGAAAATGTTTTTTCAGCTTTTAGATCATCAAGAAGTTTTTGGTATCTTTCTTCATGTTCCTTTTCGATTTTAGCAACCATATCCATTTGTGCAGCAATTCTTGTGAATCCTTCACTTCTAGCATCTTCTGCCATTTCTTTGTACATGCTTGTCCATTCTTCGTTTTCACCATCAACACCCATTTGTAGTGCTTCAGCTGTTGTTGGAATTTCTCCACCACATAAAGCCTTAAACCAAACTTTTGCATGTTCTTGTTCATTACGTGCTGTTTCTAGGAAGAAATTAGCAATTTGTTCATATCCTTCTTCTCTTGCCTTTTCAGCAAAATATGTGTACTTGTTTCTGGCTTGTGATTCGCCTGCGAATGCTTTTTGTAAATTAGCTTCTGTCTTACTTCCTTTTAATTCCATCTTTTTTCTCCTTCGTATCTTTTAGACACTTCTCACATATTCCTTCATAAGTTGTAGAATGCTTAATGATTCGGGCATGTGCTAATGTCGCTACCTTTTCATCTAGACTTGCGTCATATGGTATCTGTACATCCATAATCTCACCACAATTCGAGCAAATAAAATGATCATGTGGAATAGGATTAGCATCATAATAGCTTTGTCCATTTCCTTCTATCTTCTGAATCTTTCCTTGTTCCACAAGAGTTTTTAAATTTCTATAGATTGTTGCTTGTGAAATACTACTATCTTTTTCTCTTGCTTTTGCTAAGACATCTTCAGCATGCATATGCACTCCTTCACCATGCATGATTTCTCGAATAATTTCTTTTTGATGGGTATTTCTTAATTGCATTCTACTCCTTATTGAGAACTATTCTCATTATGGTGCATTATCACTATAAAGTCAATCGCTTATCCTTAGTTATTCCATGAATTTTCCAATTGTTTCTTAGATTCCATTACCCAATCAAAATTAGCTTTAGTACTTGTACGATATATATTTTCCATTAGGTTGTTATATTTTTCTTCTGAAATCATCACAACATTTTTGTTATCTTTCCTTGTAATAATCATTGTTTCGTCATCATCAACCACTTTATCCATATAAGACTTCATATTTTTACGTAAATTCGTATAATTAACTGCTAGCATAATCTCTCCTTTAAGCACTATTTTTGACACATCTATTATAGGTGGAATTTATACTTTTTTTGCATCCCTAAAATATGAGATTATATATATGAAGAAAGGGAAAATATATGAAAAAATTACTTAACTTATTTTTAGTGTTTGGTCTACTTACTGCAAGTGGGTGTGCAAGTACATCGGGCACAAACAAAGAAGCTCTAACTTTTGATATTACCAAAGGTAAATCTAGTAGTGCCGTCTTAGATACAACTCTAGATGAATTCACAAAAGAAGGCTTTGACTTAGGTGATAGTTTAAATCTTGAATTTTCGGATGGAACTAAAATCACGGATGTACCTTATATAAATGGAAATTATGTAAGACTAGGAAGAATCATTGTTACATATTCAGAAAGTAAAGATACCATTTCTTTATCTAGTTGTTTCGGAAGTTTCTTTAGTGCTATAGATTATAAAGAAGGAATGACATGTGAAATCACATTAAATGAGAAAGGAAAATACTTAGATTTATACAATACATTTAAGGATGGCTACTCATCAGACAGAAATGATTATAGTAGTGATATTGAATTCGCTAATTTTAGAAATATCTGTGTAGGAAACATAAAAGAAAACTTTATTTATCGTGGTGCTTCACCAATTGATGAAACAAGAAATCGTGGCTCATATGGAAACACGTTAATCGAAAGTGTAGGTATTCGTTGTGACATTGATTTAGCAGATTCAGCAAAACAGTTTGAAGAATGGTTCGATAAAGATTCCTTTAATTCCGCTTATGTAAAAGACTTATATGAACAAGGTGATGTAGCTACCTTATCAATGAACACAGATTCTACTTCTGATGAATTTAAACAAGGCGTAAAAAATGGCTTTGAGTTTATGCTTAATCATGAAGGCCCATATTATATTCACTGCATCGAAGGAAAAGATCGAACAGGTATTGTATGTATTCTTCTTGAATCTTTAGCTAATGCTACGTATGAAGAAATGAAAGAAGATTACATGACTACATATGTAAACTACTATCATGTAGAAAAAGAAAGTGATATCTATAAATTTATGGTCACAGAACTGTTTGAAACAATCCTACAAAAACTTTATAACATTGATAGTGATACATCTTTAACGAGCTACGACTACAAAAATGCGGCAAATGAATATTTGTTAGGATGTGGCTTAACAGAGGAAGAAATAACAAATTTAACTACTCTCATCACGAAATAAATTTGCATTCAAGAAGCTTTGACTTTCAAAATGGTCAGAGCTTTTTTTGTAGTCATTTTCACTTATTATCTACTGAGATAAAAAAACATCATTCTACAAGTGGAATTTAACTTTTCACTTCA
>CAVAZS010000080.1:0-10691 GCA_963593385.1 Lachnospiraceae bacterium
GGTCTATCATTCATATTTGGCATCTGTCCGAATTCATCTTGTTTACTTGTAACATTTTCATAACCGCCACCCGCTAGGATTGTGATATTTGCATTTGTGATATTGATATCATCACTAGCATCAATTCCATCATCTCCTGAAGTAATATTTAATGTCGTATTTTCTACTACTAAGCTATCATTTGCGTGAATTCCATCACCATCACTACTTGTGATGACTAATGTCCCACTACCCGTAATTGTTAAATCATCTTTTGCGTATATAGCACTATCTTTTTCATCTTCATTTTGTCCACTAACAGTAATTGTTGAAGTTGTATTTTCTGCTACTTCAACAACTGTAGAATCTGCATTTGTGACTGTTAATACTGGCCCATCACTACTTGTTAAAGATACATCTTTTAAAATTAAATGTACTGTTCCTGTGGTATCTGTATCTACAATAATTTTACCTGTCTCACTACTACCACTCACTTCATATGTTCCTGGACTTGTAATTGTTACTACATCATCTTCTAGTGTTAATCCACCACCACTTATTGTTGTGGTTTCACCAAATACAATTGTTGAAGCATTTGTGACTGTACTTGAACTATTTTGATTATTTGCACAACTCACTAATGTAATACAAGCAAGTATTGTGATTAAAAGCTTTCTCATAACTCACCAATTTCATTTTCTCTAAGTACTGAACTAATAGATAAGTTCCCATTTCTACAACGTAAATCATCAATCATTTTCTTTTCATCATGTATATCTTTCAATTCAATATCGTACGATAACAAATACATTGATCCTAAGTTAATTGTTTTAACACCACATAGTTGATAACTCTTTGTATATTGTTTAAAGATTTCATCAAATATATTTGCATAATCTAAATCTTCTGGAATCGTAATTTTCACTTTTCTATAACTATAATCTTTTTCAAAAACATGTATTTTATTTATAAGGATAAATAAAACAGATATAAGTATTGCACTGATTAATGCAAAATATACATATCCCATACCTGTAGCCAAGCCTGTTGCCATAGCTAAAAAGATAATCGCAATATCACTAGCTTTGCCAGGCATTGAACGGAAACGAATTAGAGAGAAACTACCCGCAACGGCTACTCCTACACCAAGATTTCCATTCACCATCAAAATCACAACCATTACAATAGCTGGTAATATCACAACTGTTGTCAAAAAACTTTTTGATACTCTTGTCGCATAAGAATAACTAAAAGCTAGTATTATTCCACAAAGTATTGCATAGATAAAGCAATATCCTACTTGCATAATTGTAATTCCAGAAGTTGCGCCATTTAAAATTGAACTAAACATAATTTATTGTCCTTTCTTGCATCATTTTTATATAAATTGTTCCATATTTAGAAAAAGAAGTTCTTTGTATATTTAACGAACTCAACGCTGTTGTTAACCATAATGGATAACGATCCATTACTTTTATTTCCATTAATACTTCGTTATTTTGAAATAAAGATATGTCCTCATTACTACCATAAAGTGATAATGCATCTGTACGATATTGAATATTTGTATCAAAAGTAATACGTACATCTTTTTCTTTACATCCCGCATATGCTTCACGGTCATAAGAAATAAATAGCTTAGGTTTAGCATCATAGAAATCTTTCATATAAGTAATTTCATGCATCACTTGATTATCTGTATCATTTTTTGATGTTCTTCTCTTATAAACTATGCCATCATATTTCTTTTTAATCTCAAAATAGACATTAGTATCTGTAGGATTACCATAAGAACGAACTCTTAGTTTTTCTTTATAATTCAATCCTTCAATAGACCTTCTAATCATGATATAGTCGCTAGAATCATAATAAATGTTATGTAATGAATATTTAGGATAAGCATCTTCTTTTATATATTTTGAAATCATATTAAGAAACTTTCCTTTGTCTTCTTGAGTAATCAAATATTTATGTTCTACTCTTTGAAATGTATCCATATGTCGTTCTCCTTTACTTTATTAAGATTATTAAGAATTTATGAAGAACTATTGTAAAATTTGTGAAAAGTATCTGAAGATTAGATAATTTATTTTTGAATATAAAAAGTGCTATGCACTGCATAGCACAACATCTTTTCCTGAAAAAGCAATTCCTATTTTAACAATCTTGTCTTTACATTCATTTAATATTTCATTTTCATAATGTTTATCATCTATTTGTTTTAATGCTTTCTTAGCAAGTTCATTTAATGATTTATCATCAAGATTATTCTTCCATTTTAGTTCCATGATAAATGCAGGATAATTTGTATCTGTTGGAATTAACGCTATATCATATCTTCCCTCACCTGATTCACGATTAGAAAGAATCTTGTAACGACTATCTAACATTGCCATTAATCCTAACACCAAACCGTGATAGAAACTTTCAGAACTTGTATCAAAATAGCTTATTGATTTCTTCATGTATTCCATAATGGCATTTTGTAATTTTATAAAATCTTTTGCATATAAACTTTCAGCTATTTTATTTGCTGTAGATTGTTGAATCGCACCAACATCCATCAAATAAGAAAGTATTTCCTTTTTATAAACAATCATAATTTCTTTATTTGGTATCGTTGCTTCACAAATATACGATCCATCTTGTTGTAGTTGTTTCTGCTCTACTTTTAGATATCCAGCAACAAACAATAAATTATATATATTTGAAGGATCATTCAGTAATGAGCGATATACTACATTTTGATTAATACATACAACTACTTTTTCCTTTTGTACTAGTGAATATAATTTATCAATAATATCTTCTGTAGCATCATGTAATACTTCAGCTAATATTTCATTTTTCCCTGTATTTGCCCAATATGCTTGTGGAATACAACCTCTAGCAACATAATTAATTACTGACCAAGGATTATATATTTCTGTATTACCAAATAAATATCCATCATACCAATCTTTTAATTCTTGTTTACGGTTTGAAACATTATAGTAAGAAAGTAAGTCATCTACTTCATTCTCAGTAAAACCAAAGAATTGATCATATTCTTGATCAAGAATAGAATTTACAGACAAATTATTTAATCCACTAAAAATACTTTCTTGTGCAATTCTTAATATGCCCGTTAAGAATCCAAAAGATAAATAGCGATTATCTTTAAATGCACCAGAAAAGAAATTACGCATGAAATTGATGATATTTTCATAGAAATCTTTAGAATATCCTTCTTGTATAGGCGTATCATATTCATCCACAATAATAATAGGTGCGATACCATAATGTTTATATAACATTCTAGAAAGATTCTCTAATGATGAAGATAATTCAACTTCTCCTGCTTCTCCTCTTAGTATTACCTTAAAATAATCTTTCTCATATGTTTCTAGTTTTTCACTATTCAGAAGTTCAATATGTCTACCAAATTCTTCTTGTAATAAACCTTTTATTTTTTCAAGTGTTGCTTCCCAAGAATCAAATTTAACATCTTTAAAAGTTAAAAATATAACAGGATATTTACCTTGATGCTGTGTATATTCTTTGCCCATTTTATAGATTGCTTTATCTTTAAAATAGACACTAGTGTCTTCTTCTGTTTTTTCAAAATATACTCTTAGCATATCCATGTTTAGTGTTTTACCAAAACGGCGTGGACGAGTGAATAATGTAACTAAAGTTTTACGGTCAAGAAATTCTTTGATTAATAATGTCTTATCTACATAATAATATTCTGAAACAGCTCTTTTATAATCTGATATACCAATAGGTAGTGGCTTTCTTGTTGCATTATTTTCTTCTTTTGCATTCTTAAACCTTAAGTCTATTGGCCTATTTGTATCATCTGGAATTTGCCAACTCTTACCCGCTTTCATTGCGCCATCAATTCTTCCTTGAACGCATAAATTGGTTACCGTTCTTTCTGATACACACCATTTTTCTGCTATTTCTTTACTATTTTTCACTTTATCCACCTCCTATCGCTTTTTCAGCAAACTATGTCATCTTTACGCAAATTATATCATTTTTCAGCAAACTATCCACCATCTATATTGCCAAATGCTGTTATAGTTTGCCGAATCAGTTTATCGCTGCAAATAAAAAGGTTAAGCTTTCACCTAACCTAGTTCACTTATTTTAAGATTGTAGATAAAACTTTATTTACTGTCTTACCATCTGTTTGGCCTTTATATTTAGCCATAATTTCTTTCATAACTACACCTTGACTCTTTTTTACAGGTTCTAGACCATTTTCACTTAAGATTGTTTCAATTACATTACGAATTTCATCTTCTGTTAATTGTTGAGGTAAATAGCTTTCAAGAATAGCAATCTTTGTATTTGTTTCTGCAATCAAGTCTTCTCTTGAGCTTGGTGTTTCAGCTAAAGTTTCTCTTGTTTGTTTTAATTCTTTTTGTACAAAAGTTAACTCTTCTTCTTTGCTTAGTACTGTACCACTTTCTTTTTCTTTTAATGCAATTGCAGAAATTACTAGTGATAAAACACCCTTCTTTACAGTGTCATGATCTTTCATTGCTTGCATGTTATCTTTTCTTAGTTGTGTTAATAATTCACCCATATTTATTTCTCCTTATTTTCTAATATATCTTTTTGATAGTTTTTGGAAACATCCATCATATGTTGATAGAAATCCACAAAATACGATTCTAGTTTAGCATCATTTAAGCGATTTACATTTTTTTGTATAATTGCACTTTCTCTAGACGCATCAAATATTGGCATATTGTTTTGCATTTTATATTCAATTACACCTTCTACAGCATGCATTCTTTCTTCAAATAATTTCGTGATTTGTTCATCGATTTGATCAATTTTAATTCTACTTTCTTCTAATAATGTCATCTTAATCCCCTAAATAATTTTCTATACCTTTCACTGCTACCTTAGCACTAGCTATCGCTTCTACAACTGTTCTAGCGCCTAATATAAAGTCACCAGCAACGAATATTCCATCAAAACTTGTCATGTTGTTTTCATTTACTTCCGGATAATTCCATTTATTTAATACTGGCTTTTCTGTAGCAAATACAGATAAATCAATTGTTTCTCCAGCTGCTACGATTAATGCATCACATAAAACTTCATGATCTGTTCCATCAATAATCTTAGTGCGTGTTTTACCTTGCTCATCTACTACATTTTCACATTTTCTAAATATAACACTCTTATCTTTTACTTCTACTGGAGCTTCAAATACTTTAAACTCAATTCCTTCAGCTTGTGCTTCTTGTACTTCTAGTGGATTAGCTGGCATATTTTCAAATGTCTTACGATAATAGATTGCTGTGTCTTTGCCACATCTTTTTGCACTTCTTGCGGCATCCATCGCAACATTTCCTCCACCAATAACAATCACTTTACTTGCTGAATCAATTAAAGAATGATCTTTTAAGAAAGCTAAAGAGTTAATGACATGTGGTTTATCTTCACCTGGAATACGTAAAGCATTTTCTTTTACTGCTCCAGAAGATATTAATACTGCATCATAATCTTTTTTAATTTCAGATATTGTAATATCTTTACCTACTTCTGTATTACCTATAAAACTAATGTCATATTCTTTGATGATTCTTTCATATTCATCTACTAGTGTTTTATCTAGGCGAAAATCTGGAATACCATATCTTAATACACCACCGATTCTTTCTTCACGGTCATATATCGTAACTTGATATCCTTTATTTCTTAAAAAGATAGCTGCACTTAGTCCTGCAGGACCAGCTCCTATAATCGCAACTTTCTTCTTACTTTCTTCTTTTATATTAGGATGAACAGTTTTTAAATATGCTTTTGATATTTCTTGTTCAATTTCATACCATTTAACGGGATCTTTTTTGGCATTTAAGACACACTTACCATAACAATATGCTTTCCAATCACATACGATTGAAGTGATTGCACTAAAAGGATTATTAGAAAATAGTATTTCTCCTGCTTCTACTAGTTTTCCTTCCTTATATAGTCTCATACATTCAGGAATTGAAGTATGAACTGGACAGCCCATCATCGCACATCTTGGCTTTGGGCATAACAAACATTTACTCGCTTCAAAATTCATTTTTTTATGTCCTCCTTCTAATCATTATATAACAAACGCATTTTCATGCTAAAATTCAATAGAGGGGTAATCGATATGAAGAATTTTATTTTTATTTCACCGACTTTTCCAAAAACATATTATCAATTTCCAGAAGCTTGGAAAAAACTAGGTGGCAATGCTTTGTGTATTGGTGAAGATAGTTATGAATCTTTATCCGATGGTTTAAAAAATGCAACAACAGAATATTATCAAGTTCATTCTTTACAAGATTATGATGAAGTATATCGTGCTGTTGCATGGTTCGCACATAAATATGGCAAGATTGATTGGCTAGAAAGTAATAATGAATTCTGGCTTGAACAAGATGCTAAATTACGTTCTGATTTTAATATCACTACAGGTGATAAAGAAGATGATGTAATGCGTTTCAAAAAGAAATCAAACATGAAAGCTTTCTATCATGAAGCTAATGTTCCTGTTGCTCGTTATCATATTGTTTCTACATATGAAGAAGGCAAGAAGTTCATTGATGAAGTAGGCTATCCTGTCATTGTTAAACCAAATGATGGTGTCGGAGCTAACGCTACATGGAAAATCACAAATGCTGAAGAATTAGAAAGTTTTTACCATGAAGACTTACCAACAGAATATATCATGGAAGAATTTATTGATGGTTATATCGTTTCTTATGATGGTATCACTGATCAAAATAACAATATTATCTTTTCTACAAGCCATGTTTTCCCAGATCCTATCATGAATGTCGTTAATGGAAAGAAAGATATCATTTATTATTCAGTAAGAGAAATTCCAAAAGATCTAGAAGATTATGGTTCAAAAGTAATCCATGCCTTCAATATTAAAGGTCGTTTCTTCCATACAGAATACTTCCGTTTAACTACAGCGAAAAAAGGCTTAGGAGAAGTTGGCGACTTAGTGGGCTTAGAAGTAAATATGCGTCCTCCTGGAGGATATACTCCTGACATGATGAACTACGCTAATGATATTAATGTATATGATATCTATGCCAATATGTGTATGTATAACACTGTAAACTATTCGTCAAACCGTCCATATTTCTGCATTTATACAGGTAGAAGAAATGGTGTAAATTATGTGCACTCACATGAAGAAATCATGTCTAAATATGGAAGTCATGTTGTAATGCATGAAATTATGCCTGAAATCCTTACTTCTGCTATGGCTGATATCAATTATACTGCTCGTTTTGAAACAGAAGATGAGATGAACGAATTCGCTAATTTCGTTCTAGAAAAGGCATATTAATATGAATATAGAATATTACAAAGAATATAGTTTTAACTTAGGTAGAGATATGGAATTTAAAGTATACGGTCACTCTGGTAGACCTATACTTGTATTCCCTTCACAAGATGGAAAATTCTATGACTATGAAAATAACGGCATGGTTGATGCGGCTAGTGATTTCATTGAGTCAGGTGAAATTCAATTATTTTGCGCCGATAGTAATGATGTAAACAGTTGGTCTAGTACTTCTTGGGATAATCGTTGGAGAATCGAACAACATGAAGCATATTATCGCTATATTTGTGATGAGTTATGCCCAAGAATATTTGATATTAGTGCTAGAAGCAATGGTGGTAATTATCCTAATGGAATTATGACTACTGGTTGTTCCATGGGTGCAAGTCACGCATTAAACTTCTTATTAAGAAGACCTGATATATTCTCTGGTTGTCTATGCTTATCTGGTGTTTATAAAGCTAGCTTCTTCTTTGGTGATTACATGGATGATTTGGTTTATGCAAATTCTCCAATCAATTATCTAGAAGGAATGGCTTATGACCATCCATTTGTTGAAGCATATCGACATAAAGATATTATTTTATGTGTTGGTAGAGGTGCATACGAAGAACCTATGCAAGAAGATACTGAAAGAATTAGAGAATTATTTGCGCATAAGAATATTCCTGCATGGATTGATTTCTGGGGCAATGATGTAAATCACGATTGGCCTTGGTGGCGTGTACAACTTCCTTATTATTTAGCACATATTTGTAAGTAATATGTGGATAGAAGATATCGAAAACTATAAGCCTAGAACTTTACAAGAAGAAAAAGATAAAGCACAAATCTTAAAGGCATATGATATATTTCATGATTCTTTATTGAATCGAGAAAATACATTTATGCACTTTACTTCTTCAAGCATGATTCTCAATGAAACTCATGATAAAGTTCTCATGGTTTATCATAATATTTACAATTCTTATTCTTGGACTGGTGGTCATAATGATGGTGATAGTGATTTTCTAAGAGTTGCTAAAAAAGAAGCGATGGAAGAAACAAATATTCATGAACCTCAATTATTAAAAGAAGGTATAGCCTCATTAGAAATATTACCAGTTCGGCCACATATCAAACGTAACGAATATGTAAGTTCACACCTTCATCTGAATATTTCTTATTTATTTGAAAGTAGTGAAAAAGAAAATATTCATATCAAAGAAGATGAAAATTCTAATGTGAAATGGATAAAAATCGATCAATTAGACCAGTATATATCACTAAATGACATAGAAATGTTACCAATTTATAAAAAAATTTTAAATTTATAGTAGATTTTTTAAAAATTGTGGTATTATAATATGGTCATGCGGATATGGCGAAATTGGCAGACGCGCTAGATTTAGGATCTAGTGCCGCGAGGCGTGCAGGTTCAAGTCCTGTTATCCGCACCATATTGATTAATAAATCCTATTCATTAGGATTTTTTATTTTGTTATAATAGCAGTAACGGTACAAGTTATGGAAAAAATAAAAAAATCAGAACAAACAAAACTAATGTTTGCAAGTTCTATCAAAGAATGCATGAAAACTACTTCTGTTGAAAACATAACAATAAAACAGATTGTAGATAATTGTCATTCTACTAGACAAACATTTTATCGAAACTTCAAAGACAAGTATGATCTTATTAATTGGTACTTTGATCGTATCCTTCTTGAGTCATTTGCCCAAATGGGTAGTGGTAAATATGTATATGATGGTCTAGTCAAAAAATTCAACTACATCAAAAAAGAATCTTTGTTTTTCGCTGTAGGATTTAGAAGCGATGATGCGAATGCTTTAAAACAACATGATTTTGAAATGATTAATCAGTTTTACATTGATTTGATTGAGGAAAAATCTCATAAAGTACCTTCTAAAGAAATACTAGATTTATTAGAAATGTATTGTCAGTCTTCTGTCTATATGACAGTAAAATGGGTACTAGAAGATATGCCTATATCTCCAGAAAAATTAGCGAAATTAATGATTGAAGCTATGCCTAATAAACTCATCAATTTATTCAATGATTTGCAAATACTAGAAAGTATGTGAAATGTTACACAATTGATTAAGTGTAACATTTTTTATTCTTTTAACTTGTTATTATATTAACAAGAGCGAGTGATACCTCGCAAAGGAGAATATTTTATGGCAAATCGTATTTCTTTAAACGGTACTTCTTATCATGGATTTGGAGCAATCAAAGAGATTGTTAACGAAATTCATTCACATGGTTTTAAAAAAGCTTTCGTAGCTTCTGACCCTGACTTAGTTCGCTTTGGTGTAACAGGTAAAGTAACAAGTCTATTAGACGCTGATAACTTCCCATATGAAGTTTACTCAGATATTAAACCTAACCCAACAATCGCTAACGTTACAAATGGTGTAGAAGCATTCAAAAAATCTGGTGCTGACTTCATCATCGCTATCGGTGGTGGTTCATCAATGGATACTTCTAAAGCTATTGGTATTATCATCACTAACCCAGAATTCGAAGATGTTCGTTCTCTTGAAGGTGTAGCACCAACAAAGAACCCTTGTGTTCCTATTATCGCTGTTCCAACAACAGCTGGTACTGCTGCTGAAGTAACAATCAACTATGTTATTACAGATGTAGAAAAAGAAAGAAAGTTCGTTTGTGTTGACCCACATGATATGCCAATCGTTGCTGTAGTTGATCCAGAAATGATGAGCTCAATGCCTAAAGGATTAACAGCTGCTACAGGTATGGACGCTTTAACACACGCTATTGAAGGTTATACAACAAAAGCTGCTTGGGAAATGACAGATATGTTCCACTTAGAAGCTATTCGTTTAATCTCTTCTAACTTAAGAGCTGCTGTAAATGGCGAGCAATCTGGTAGAGAAGGTATGGCTTTAGGTCAATATATCGCTGGTATGGGTTTCAGTAACGTTGGTTTAGGTATTGACCATGCCATGGCTCATACATTAAGTGCTCACTACGACACACCTCATGGTGTAGCTTGCGCTTCATTACTTCCTATCTCAATGGAATTCAACCGTGATTACTCTGGTGAAAAATATAGAGAAATTGCTAGAGCAATGGGTGTTGAAGGTGTTGATTCAATGAGCCAAGAGGAATACCGTGACGCTGCTATTAGTGCTGTGAAGAAACTATCTAGTGATGTAGGTATTGATCCTAAGAACGAACGTATCAAAGTTGAGGATCTAGAAGTATTAGCTGAAGATGCATTAAAAGATGCTTGTTACCCAGGCAATCCACGTGAAGCTACTAAAGAACAAGTTATCGAAATGTTCCGTTTATTAGTTAAATAATTACTAAATACACATTGAGCCTCCATACGGAGGCTCTTTTTTA
>CAVAZS010000081.1:0-10368 GCA_963593385.1 Lachnospiraceae bacterium
CTTTCATCTTATTTACTAATAAGCTTGTTGACATACCTGCTGCACAAAATAAATATACGTTTTTCATTGTCTTCTTTTTCTCCTTATTTATTTTATAAATATTGGACTACTCCATGCGCACGATCCATTTTTTTCATATACTTTGATTCTTATTTCATCATGACTTCTTGTCTCAATTTCTCTAGTTATATTTTGTTTATACCAAGAATCTAGTGAACCTTTACGAATCCTAAATTTATATGCATTATGCCAAAATGGATCACTACGATAATATTCTTTAAATCCATATTTTTGATTAAGCAATTCTTTTACTTCATCTTCTAATGCATAGACTCTAGTACCTTCAAGAATTTCTTTTATGCTTAACTCAACTTCTTGTTTTTCTAATACTAATTTAACTTTAGTATTTAATGTACCTTCAATTTCAAAATACATTCCTTCCGTTGTTACCGCACTTGGTCCCATCCATTTACCTGTTGTTGTATTAGAATGCGTTGTAAGACTAAAACTACATTCTTTATCATTTTGTAAATCAATAGATTGTCCAAATGTACTAAAACATGGTGTAACCGATTTTAAAATACCATTTGTTTCTAGATGACCTTGCCAATTTCGTGATACAAACTCTGGGAATACTCTTATATCAGGACCCCATCCTGCTTCAACAAAGAACTTAACGATAACTTTATCTTTAACACTAGGCAAATATTCTTGAGGTCCAACAATTAATTCTTCTCTTTGTTCATTACGGATAATTTCAATACGATCAATTGTATCTAGCCCCTCAACATTTAGTGATAATGTGTGCTTACCTTCTTCTAGTTCATCACCCATCATTGCTTTATCAATATGATAATCTAGTTGAATCTTATCTTTTGATACACCATATACATGTCTTTGTTTTAATGCCTTCCAGATTTCTTCTTTTGACGCATCATTTGCTATCACCGCAGCATATCCAAAGCCATAAACACCTGGGCAACTATGATTATCACCAGAAGCGATAATCCCAAAATGATGTCCTTCTTTTAAACCTGTACTAACAGACGTTTGATCACATCTTGGTCCCATATGTATATGTCTATCCATTGAAATAGAATTATCATCCATTTCACTAGAACCATGTGAAGAATAGATTTCGGCAAATGGTGAAAAAGTATCATTTTGATTTTCCCATTTCTTTCCTCTATTACTTAATGCATAAGCTGTATGATGTGGAATACCAATTGCTTCGACATCTTTATATTCTTCGATTAAATCTAAATAATTTAGTGGAAATTTAGGATTCTCATCATTATCTTTAAAAAAGACATTATGATCACCATCCAAACCATTTCCTTGCCACTCATAACCCATAAACATTGGAAATCCTAAAGAATTTACTTTATTTGTAAAATCTCGTAACTCTTCCCAATCTTTTTTGATTTTATCTTGGTCGATTAAATCCTCTACATCTAATCCAGTTTCATCTTTTCGCATGCCATATGGATAATACGCAATAGGCCAAAAATCAAATATTTGTTCTACTTGTTTATACCAATTTTCTAATTCATTCATTTGACTAGAATGAATATTACTATGAAAGTCTGTCCAATAGATTCCCATAAGATTAACGCTTATCTTTTCTGTTTGGAACCCAATCCGCTGTTTCTTGGTACCACTTTAAGATAGCAGATTGCATTTTAATAATTGTTGATGCGTATTCTGGATTATCAATTTCATTTACTTGTTCATCTGGATCTTTATCTAAATCATACAATTCATCTTTTTCATATAAACGCATTGTATATTTGATATTTCCCATTCTACACATTGTTGCTCTACCATGAGCACCATTTTCTTCATGTTGAACAGATAAACGAGGCCAATACATATCTTCTGGACTATCATGTCCTAGTTCCATAGCTGGCTTATCCCCATATGGTCTACCACCTTCTGAAAATATTGCTTCAGAATGTTCATCATCACCTTTTAATACATGAACTAGAGATTTACCATATTGAACATAATCTAGTTCTACCCCTGTCATTTCACTTACTGTTGCACTTAAATCAACAAGTTCAGCTAATGCTTTTGTCACACGAGGTTTAACAGGAATATCTTTAGATGGCTTAATGACTAAAGGAATATTTGTTAAATCATCTTCAAAACAATTTTGTAGTTTTTCAACAATGTCATAATCTCCCGTATAATCCCCATGATCTGAGAAACAGAAGATATTTGTGTCATCATAGAAATCACATTCTTTTAATTTATCAATGACTTGTCCTAGTTGGTTATCCCATTTCGCTGTCATACCTAAATATACAGCTCTTAACTCATTCCATCTTTCTTCAGACCAATCATGTAAATCCATACGATTAGCTGTTTCTACTAACATCTTCGGTTTATTTGGATTCCATTTTTTACGAGGTGGTAATGCATTACGATCAATCATTGAAAACCAAGGATCTGAACATCCATAAGGTGGATGAGGATACATTAATGTACAATAAACAAAGAATGGTTTATCGTTACCTTCCTTTTTCTTACGGTCAAGATAATCTAAGCAAGCCTTAACACATCCAACATCTGCTGGGCCACTTTTTTCTTCAGGTACTTTACCAATATAGAATGAATACTCATCTTTAGAAAAAGGTTTCTTATCTTTTTTATCATGTGTTGTATGTTGAAGAATAGACATGATATCAAAAGATACATCTCTTACATTTCCTGGATGAACACCATCATAATATTCATCGCAATATTCTGCTTTTGATTTATTTCCTGGGACAATATCATTTCTACCAATCCAAATAACTTCATATCCTGCCTTTTTCATTGTCTTAAGGATATTTGGTTCATCTTCTTCTTGTAAGAAATGCATTGTTCTATGTCCTGTGGTATGTGGATACAAACCTGTCATAAAACTACAACGACTAGGAACACATACAGGATTTTGACAATATGCATTTTCAAATCCTACACCTTCTTCTACTAACTTATCTAAGTTAGGTGTAACTGAAGCAGGATTACCTAAATAATGTTGAGTATCAGCTCGCATTTGATCTGCTACAAAATATAAAATGTTTGGTTGTTTACTCATTTATTTCACCAAAAGGCCTACCTAGGTAGACCTTTACCTTTCTACTATTTAGATGCTTGTTCTTGTTTTAATTCTTCTCTATCACACATCTTGAAGAATGGATAGTAAATTGCAGTAGATACAGCAATTAATACAAGTTGTAATACAACACCTTTCCAACTACCGAATGCAATAAATCCTGATAATAATACTGGAGTACCATTAGGAACACTTGTACCAATCATATAAGGAACTAGACCTAGTTTCATTGCAAAGTAACCTAAGAATAATGTTACTGTTGGAGCTACTAACATAGGAATAAATAGAATTGGATTTAATACCATAGGGAAACCAAATACCATTGGTTCAGAAATTCCACAAAGTCCAGCAGCTAAAGATACTTTATTTAATGCTTTATATCTTTCTGATTTAGCAAATAATGCAATGCATAGACATAGACCAATTGCACAAGCTGAGCCACCAATATTACCAATACTTAACCAAGCACCTGTTGTTAAAATATTAGGAATTGTTTCACCAGCTGTATAAGCAGCTAAGTTTTCAAGTGTAGCTGTTGCATATAATGCTTCTCTAAATGCTGAAGCTACCATTCCACCATGGATTCCAAAGAACCATAACAAGTTACATACAAGTAATAATATAGCATATGTAAATGGTGAAGCTGTTAAAGCAGCTAGTGGAGCTTTTAATAAGCCATAAATCATATCAGTTACAGAAGCAAATCCAGTAGCAGGAACAGCAACTTTAATGATTGCGGCTACTAATGCAATAACCATTGCAGGAATCATAGCACTAAATGATTTTGTAATCATTGGTGGAACTGAGTCAGGCATTTTAATTCCAATATTATATTTAATGAATAGTTTATGAATTCTAGGAATAACAATACCAAGAATCATTGCTGTAAATAAACCTTTAGATCCTAAGTAACCAGTGCCTACTGCAGCAGCTACTTTTACAACTACACCACTGTCTGCATCTGTACCACTTACTCCTAATGGTGTCAAAATTAGGAATACCATTAGAGCAATTGCTCCAGAAGTAATTGCATCATCAATATCAATTAATTTTGCTTCAGCATAGCCAATTAAAAATACTGCATATACAGCTAGCATATCTGTTGTGAATGATGCTGGAACAGCGAAAATGGACTTTAATCCAGTTGATGTGATGAAGTTTTGATAAACTTCAATGTTTAAAGAAGCTAATAATGAGAAAATTGCTCCTACCATGATTACAGGTAATAACATTGCAAAACCACGGCTAATGCCCTGTAAAACTTTGTTCTCATTAATCTTTTGAGATAATGGAACTAAAAAATTCTGTAAATTATCTAAGATACCGTTCATTTATTTTGTCCTCCCTTGTACCTTGTGAATTCAATCTACACCATTTTGGACTAAGTTTCAATACATTTTTGGACTTATTTTCATTTTGGTCCAATTTATTTTAGAAAACTAGTCCAAAATATTGATATACTAGTTATATTAGGAGTTATTTATGAATGCTTTAGACCGTATACAAAAAAATTATGAAAGTTTTACTAAAACTGAACAAGAAATTGCAATTTATATATTAAATCATCCCCTAGAAATTGCTCGTAAACCAATTATCGATGTAGCCAATTCTTCTCATACTAGTAAAACTGCTTTAATTCGTTTTACCCAAAAAATAGGATATTCTGGTTTTTCAGAATTTCGCTTTGACTTATCTCGTAGCTTAATTCGTTCTACTGAACAAGAAGAAAATATAAAAAGTGATTCTATTATTGATGCCATAGGAGATGCTTATATTTCTTGTATACAACAATTAAAGACTAGCCTTCTACAAGAAGATCTAGACACAATCGCCCAAAAAATGATTTCTGCTAGGCGTATTAAAATACTTGGATATGACAGAACATTTATTCCTGCCATGCAATTACGTAGACGTCTTGCAAAAATTGGTTATGATGCTGAAGCAATTGATGATATAGCATTAATGAAAGATATGCCTGAAATTTTAAACCAAGAAGATTTAATTATATTATTTACCATTCAAGATACAGCCAAAACATATCATACAATCATACAAGAAGCACATGCTTATAATGTACCTACGATTTGTTTTACAATGGCTAAGAACTTATCATTTAAAAAATTCTGTGAAACTTATATTGTGCTTCCACACATTACAAATAACACAGAATATTCATTTTTAGATAATCAAGCGATATTTTTAATTGTAATAGAAATGTTATTAGAAACTCTTTCTCACACTTCTCAAAAGAAACTATAAAGTAATGTTCCTACAATAGCACTTAAAAATACAACTTGTATTGGACCAATTTTCTTTAATCTTAATAAGATTAAACATGCAATAAATATACATACTTCAATGATTCTAATAGAAGATATTTGAATATCACCTAAAGAACTTGTACCAAATAAAGCAAGCAATAATATTGTCATGCCAGCCGAGGCAATCATTGCGACTACTGCTGGACGTAATTGTCCTAATACAGTTTTCACAATAGCTAAATTTGAATACTTTTTATATAAGTAAGCTAAGAATAATACGATAACTAATGATGGTAGGATACAGCCTAATGTACAAATTACAGCACCAGGAAATCCTGTCATTTTTTGTCCAACGAATGTTGCAGAATTTACAGCAATGGGTCCTGGTGTCATTTCTGCAATTGTTGTAAGATCTGCGAATTCACTCATTGTAAGCCAACCTTTACCTTCAACAACTAATGTTTGAATTAAAGGCATTGCGGCATATCCTCCACCAAAAGCAAATGCACCAATTTGTAAATAAACTAAAAATAATTCTAAATAAATCATGCATTTACCTTCTTTCTTTCAATAAAGTAGCGAACAATACCTAAGCATAAGAATAGTAATATTAATTGTATTGAACTTGTCTTAAATAACCATGATGCGATAAAAGCCGCAATCATTAAACAAATATTGAAAATATCTTTTGTATGTAATACCTTACTTGCTAAGTCTATAACAACATCCACAATCACTGCAGCAACTCCTGCACGCATTACCTGTAAAGCAATTTGAACAATTTGATTTGTCGAAAAAGCATCATAGATATTACAAATGATTGAAATAATGACTAATGGTGGAATAATCGTTGCAAGTGTTGAAACTAAAACACCTTTAACTCCTGCAATACGATAACCAAATATAATTGCACTATTAACAGCTAAAGCTCCTGGTGCACTTTGGGCAATAGCGGTCATATCCAATACTTCTTCATCACTAACCCAATGATATTCTTCACAAAATTTCTTCTGCATCATTCCGATAATGACAAATCCACCACCGAAAGTGAATGTAGAAATTTGAAGCATTTCTAAAAATAATTTCCAAAGTGATACTTTCTTTTCCATATTTCCCCTTCTTTCCTTGCTTACTATAGTACAACTTGTACTATAATGAAATTGCTAATATCTTTATGATTTATTAACATTAACGTTATGGAGGGAATATGCCTACAATTCATGCATTAGAAATCTTTGTTACTTTATACCAAACATTAAGTGTCACTAAAACCGCTAAAATACATTACTGTTCTGAGCCTTCTATTTCTCGTTCTATCAAGAATCTAGAAAATGAATATAACACTTTATTATTTGAACGTTATCAACATTCTTTTATTCCTACGGAAAAAGCAAATATTCTCTACGAGCAAGCATTATTGTTACTAGATAACTATAAAAATATGAATGCATCGATGAATAGTCAAAATACAACAATTCGTATTGGCTCTACTGTAACAATATCGAATACGTTACTTCCTTCACTTATTAAATCTAGTCCTGAAAATTTAAGAATTGAAGTTACTGTAAGTAATGGATTATCTTTACAACAAGATTTACTTAGTAACAAACTAGACTTATCTTTAATTGAAAATAAAGTAAATTCAGATACTCTTGTTTCTACTCCATTTGCGAAAGATCATTTAATTTTAGTTGTCTCAAACAATCATCCTTTAACAAAGCAAAAAGTAGTAACATTAAAAGACATACAAAACTACCCTTTCTTACAGAGAGAAAAAGGAAGTGCTG
Organism: Lachnospiraceae bacterium; assembly: GCA_963593385.1. Taxonomy (GTDB): domain Bacteria; phylum Bacillota_I; class Bacilli_A; order Erysipelotrichales; family Erysipelotrichaceae; genus Bulleidia. Next base: position 7,152 of record CAVAZS010000081.1, read on the forward strand.
TAAGAGAATATCTAGATGAATTATTTACACAAGAAAATATTCATATTGATTCATTGTGGCAAAGTCGTAGTACACAAGCTTTACTTTATGCTGTAGAAGAAGATATTGGTATAACAATACTTCCTGAGAAGATGTGTCAAAAAGAAATTGAATCTCATCAATTATCTGCATTAAGAATCAAAGATTTTCCTTTAGAAAGAAAATATTATGCTGTTTATCATAAAGATAAGAAATTTAATACCGCATTATCTTCTTTTAAAAATTTGATTTCAAATATCTAGCAATCTCATAGATTCTATCTTCTGCATAATCTAAGAATGCTTTGTATCCACAATAATTTTCATCGTAGTAACAAACACTTAGTCTTTTACAATTACCATGACACATATGGATATATTTACAGTTTGTACATACATTACTTAATGTTCTTACTTCTTGGATGAAGTTTTTCGCACAATTAGAATGAATCATATCTTCTAATGAATCTGTCACAATATTGCCACATAAATATTTATCTAATACATAAAAATCGCATGGGTAAACATTACCATTACCTTCTATTACAATCTGCATATGACATTTACCTATCATGCCACATTGACTAGGCAAATGATTTCCATACATTGTAATTAAATTATCAAAGAGAGTAACAGACATATATTTTCCTTTACGATAATCGTCATACCACAAGTCAAAAAATGTTTGATAAAATGTCGCAAAATCTTTTGGTGTTAATGCAAATCGATCTGTTGGCTCATCTTTTTTCAAGCTTGGTAAACAAGGAATAATTTGCACATAATTCATATTATTCTTTTTATAAAATTCATATAATTCTTTAGGTTTTCTAGATAATTCCTTTGTTAGTACTGTTAAAATATTTGTTTCAATACCCGCATTATTTAATCTTCTAATATTAAAAGTTATATCTTTAAAAGTACCTTCACCTTTAATATCTTTTCTAAAATAATTATGATTTAGTGCAAAACCGTCTAAAGATATACCAACTAAGAAATGATTTTCTTGAAACAATTTAATCCAAGCATCATTAATTTGTGTTCCATTTGTTTGTATACCATATCTTATTTCTTTATTTTTTATATTCTTTTCATTTACATAGGCAATAAATTCCTTGAAATAACTTATTCCAGCACAAGTTGGTTCTCCACCCTGAAATAAATATTGAATTGTATCTACAGGTAATTCTAATGACTTATCTATTAATGCACGCATAACTTCATTTGTCATAATTCCCATAGATTCTTCTTGTCTATTGTGACTCACATCACTATAAAAACAATATTTACATCTAAGATTACATAATGAAGACGCTGGTTTAATTAATAAAGAAACTTGAGACATAAAAAATACCTTTCGAACTAATAGTGTGAACCTTCCCACCTAAACGCTACGCGTTATAGATGAGGCTTCTAGTCGAAGTTTTAAACTTACGTTTATGGTGGGTCCACTCACCGCTATTCTATTTAATTAGAACTACTTAAAACTAGGTCTGGATGCTTAACAACAGTTATGTTGCTAAAATCTGGATCTTTTTTAAATGCATTTGGCAAACACTTTCTTAAAATATTAGCAGAGCCATTTAAATCGGCATTTATAATTCTTTCGTCTGTTTTATATAAGCCTCTTTTAATACGTTTGCCAGAAAACTTATACTTTTTAGAATCATTGAAAGTAGGAATATCATCTCTATCCAAAAATGATGCTTTAGATGTATAAGATTCTTCTTGTTCAATAACTTTAATACCTAATCTTTCAGCTGAATACTTAATCATCGTATATAGCTTGCCATGAGGTATTTGTACAAAGTTTTGATTATTTACTTTACCAATGTTTGTTTCTTGTTTCCAATCAGTATTTTTTCCTAATACGATGGTGTCGATACGGTTTTCTACGCACCAATTCATTAGAACTTTTACTGATTTAAACAAGAAATCTTTAACTTGGTTGTTACGCCTTAAAGTTACTTCTTTAAAACGTTTAGTAGGAACAAATTTATCTGTTGAACCTTTAGTATTTCTTGATGCTATAGTTGCGATTTCTTTATTGTAAAGTTGGTTAATTGATTTTAAAGGTTTCCCATTAAACAACATACAAGGTAAATCACAATTATTAGTAATAGCCATAAGGTTATTAATACCTGGATCTATAGCTATAATACGGTCATTTGATTTAATAGGTTCAACAATTTGTTCATCATCAAAAACAAAAGATAGTTCATATCTTCCGTTAACGGGAGTTACATGTACTTCTATTAATTTGCCATATATCTTTTTACCTAAATGAACAATTTCTTTTGTCTTAGGAAAGCTACAATAATAATTACCTCTTTTTGTTTTATGAATCTTGCATTCAATATTAGATGATTTAAAAGAAGTCGCGCCTTTCTTATGCTTATAACTAGGAAACTTAGGTTTACCGTTAAAAACAGTAGGATTAGATTTATAAGATTTTAAAGATGCGAAATAACCTTTAATAGCACCACATACTTCTTTTAGTACATTTTGAGCAACATGAATTGGTAATCCATCAGCGTAATAATCATTATTCTTTGTGCATTTTAAAAGAGCATCTAAATATGTATAACTCATAATACCTGAAGTAGATATTCTTCTATTAGTGTTATCTTCTAATGTTTTAACTTCATTAAGAATTTCTAATTCATTAGGAGTTAGATTATTCATTTCTTTTTTAGATGCAGACATCATTTGACGTTGTCTAAATAGTGCAGCATTGTAAAGATTATTAGCTAAATGAGCATTAGTATCACACCATTTATATAATCTATCTTTTTGTTTCACTTGAACTGTTAAAGTGTGATACATAATTCTCCTTTCTCTATTTACACGCCATTTGGCACGTAGAATATCTTTCTATAATATTATACTATATGTGAGTTATCCTTAATTATTCTTAAGTGGCAATTCATCCCCGCCTAAGCCTTCAGCTGTAGACGGGGATGAATTGCCTCAAAACGATAAACATGAAAAGAAAGGTATCGAGACATGAAAAAAATTTTAATCTCTATTTATATCGTTTCATTACTTTTATCATTAGCTAGTTGTAAACAAACTGTTAGTAATGAATTAGCTTCATACACTTCAACCGTTACAGGTATGGGTGGTGAAATCACAGTTGAAGTGACTTTCAATAAAGATACTATCCAAGATATCCAAATTCTTAGTGATAACGAAACAGCAGG
>CAVAZS010000082.1:0-10344 GCA_963593385.1 Lachnospiraceae bacterium
GTAAAAAGGAAGTGAGAAGATATATGACACTACAATCAGTAATTGATGAAAAAGTAGAAGTAGCTAAACAAGAAGGCAGAAATGAAGAAAGAGCTGATTTTATTTATGCTATGTTTAAAGATGGAATTTCAATAGAACAAATTGCTAGAATATCCAATATATCTTTTGCTAAAGTGAAAAAGATTATTTCTTCAAAAACAAAAAATTAATTGTTTAGTTAGAATGATTTGGAGATTTCAATGAGTGAAGAGTTAATTAAAATTAATGCTAAAGTTGTTCATGTTGTATTTCATAATGATGATAGCTTGTATACTGTAGTTCGACTTAAACTGAATGATGAAAAAGAAAAACAACTTACAGCTGTAGGTTTTTTTCAAAGTATAGAAAAAGATATTTTATACAATTTTTACGGAAAATATATTGAACATCCTAAATATGGTATGCAATTTGAAATTCAATCCTATGAAAGACCATTACCTAACGAAAAAGATGGTATTATTCGATATTTATCTGGTGTTCAATTTAGAGGAGTTGGGCAAAAAACAGCTAAAAAAATTGTTGAACAATTAGGTGAAGACTGTCTAAAAATCATTCGTGAAGATGAAAATGTTCTAAATACATTAGGCTTATCCGATGCAATTATTAAATCAATTAAAGAGGGGCTTAATCAAGAAGATTCAGGGCTTGAGGAACTTATACAATTCTTAAATGTACATGGCATTGGAATGAGAAATGTCATTCGCTTAAATAAAGCATATGGAAAACAAGCTTTAGAAAAACTAAAAGAAAATCCATATCGTGTTATCGAAGAATGCGATGGTTTTGGCTTTTTAACAGCAGATAAAATTGCAAAAAATCTAGGAATTGAAGATGATGATCCTCGTCGTTTATATGCATATCTAATTTCTTTGTGTATGGATATGTGTATGAGAACAGGAGATAGTTATACTTTATATGATGATTTAAAAGAAACATATGAAAAGAAATGTACATATTCTTCAGTAGTATTTGATGAATTATTACAACAAGCTTTATTTAGCCGTCAACTTGTTCGGGAAAATGATCGTATCTATCCTTATACACAATATGATAGTGAGGAAGGAATTAGTAAGTTTTTAGCTAATTTTCCATATAGCCATTTAGATCCTATTGATGATAATTTATTGAATCAATATCTTGTGGAAATGCAAGAAAGTTTATCTATCACTTATGATCAAAAACAAATCGATGCCATTGAGCAATTCTTTAAACAACCATTTATGATTGTGACTGGTGGTCCAGGTACTGGTAAAACAACTGTAGTTAAAGCTATGGTGACACTATTTAAAATGTTATATCCAAGTAGTGAAATTATTTGTAGTGCTCCTACGGGTAGGGCTGCTAAACGTTTATCTGAACTTACTGATTCTCCAGCAAAAACAATTCATTCTTTATTAGAATGGGATTTAGAAACAAATACATTTGGTAAAAATGAAAAAGAACCAATTCTTTGTGATTTACTAATCATTGATGAGTTTTCAATGGTAGACAATTGGTTATTTTATAATTTGTTATTAGCAAGTAAAAGAATTAAAAAAATCTGTATTATTGGTGATGAAAATCAACTTCCATCTGTTTCACCAGGATCTGTTCTAAGAGAATTAATCGCTTGCGATTTATTTCCAGTAATTCGTTTAGAACACATTTATAGGCAAAAAAATGGCAGTGATGTTATACAACTTGCACATGATATTCAAACAGATATAGTTGATTTTAATGAATATAAAAATGATGTTGCATTTTTTGAATGTGATTCAAGCGACGTCAAAAAGAATATTGTATTTATTGTTAAGGATGCATTAGAAAAGAATTATTCCATTTCAGATATTCAAGTATTATCTCCAATTTATTCAGGACCTGCAGGAATTGATATTTTAAATAAAGCATTACAAGAAGCTTTTAATCCTCATGATGAATATAAAAGAGAACTTAAAGTTGGTTATATGATATATCGTGTTGGAGATAAAATTTTGCAACTTAAAAATCAACCAGATGATGATGTTTATAATGGAGATATTGGAACACTTGTAGAGATTGAATATAGTCATGAGAATGAAGATGGGAAAACAACAGCATATGTTCAATTTGAAGATTCTTTAGTGCCTTATACTATAGATAATATTTCAAATATTACACTTGCATATTGTATTTCTATTCATAAATCACAAGGCTCTGAATATCCAATTGTGATTATGCCTATTGTTTCTAGTCATTATCATATGCTACAAAGAAAATTAATTTATACAGGAATTACTAGAGCAAGAAAATCACTTATCCTATTAGGTAGCAAACAAGCCTTTATGGATGGGATAGATACTTTAGATAAACATAATCGTTTATCATCATTAAATGAGAAGCTAAACGAAAAGAAAAAAATTACGATTTTTCATTTTAATGGTTACTAAACACTTGAGTTGTGATAAGATAACTAAGAAATCGTTGAAAGAGACGAGTATATTTAAGGATTGCAATAGAGATAAAGTGGTTGGTGGAAACTTTACATGAATTAGATAGAAGCTACTCTGGAGTTTGCTTAATCAGCAACGTACTTCTGCGTTAAAGAAAGAAATTGAGGTGCGTGTTAGGAATAACACGAAATAGGATGGTACCGCGTGCAAACGTTCCTGTATTGGAACGTTTTTATATTGAGGGAGAGTAATATGGAACAAAAACAACTAACAGGTAATGAGATTCGCCAAATGTTCTTGGATTTCTTTGCATCAAAAGGATGCATGGTAGAACCAGGTGCGAGTTTAATTCCTCACAATGATCCAACACTTCTTTGGATCAATGCTGGTGTATCAGCATTAAAAAAATATTTTGATGGAACAGAAAAACCTAAATCAAATCGTATTTGTAATGCACAAAAATCTATACGTACAAATGATATTGAAAATGTAGGTAAAACTGCTAGACACCATACATTCTTTGAAATGTTAGGTAACTTTTCAATTGGTGACTATTTTAAAACAGAAGCAATTACATGGGCTTGGGAGTTTTTAACTTCACCTGAATGGATTGGTTTTGATAAGAATAAACTATATGTCACTGTTTATCCAGATGATGTAGATGCATATAACATGTGGGTTAAGGTAGGCATGATTCCTAGTCATATCCGTAAAACAGCTGATAACTTCTGGGAAATTGGTGAAGGCCCTGGTGGACCAGATACTGAGCTTTATTATGACCGTGGAGAAAAATATGATCCTGAACATTTAGGAGAAAAATTATTTTTTGAAGATATTGAAAATGATCGTTATATCGAAGTATGGAATATCGTATTCTCACAATATGATTGTAAGCCAGGTCAAATTCCTAGAACTGAATATAAGGAATTACCACAAAAGAATATTGATACAGGTATGGGTCTAGAAAGACTTGTATGTTTAGTACAAGATGGTGAAACTAACTTTGATACAGACTTATTCTTACCAATTATTCATGAAACAGAAAAATATGCAAAATATCCTTATTCAGATCCTGAATATAAGATGGCATATCGTGTAATTGCAGATCATATTCGTACAGTTACTTTCGCTATTGCGGATGGTGCAACTTTCTCTAATGAAGGAAGAGGATATGTATTAAGAAGAGTACTTAGAAGAGCTGCTCGTTATGGTATTAAGCTAGGTATTCAAGGAAGCTTTATGTATAAACTTGTACAAGTAGTTGCGGATATGATGAATGCTTATTATCCATATTTAGAAGGAAAAGTAGCTTTAATTTCTAAACTTGTTAAGACAGAAGAAGAAAGTTTCCATACAACATTAGCAAATGGTGAAAATCTATTAAATCAAGCATTAAAAGAACATGAAGATACTAAAGTATTACCAGGTAATGTTGTATTTAAGCTATATGATACATATGGATTCCCTAAAGAATTAACTACAGAAATTGCTGAAGAAGCAGGGTATACAGTTGATTTAGATGGCTTTAATGCTGAAATGGATGCACAAAAACAAAGAGCTCGTGATGCTCGTAGTAATGAACAATCTATGGGTTCTCAATCTAAAGCATTAATGGATTTTGTTGAACCATCTAAATTTGTAGGTTATACAGAAAAATCTTGCAAAGGTCATGTTATTGGACTATTTGTAGATGGTGAAAAAGTTGATGAAATTCATGAATCAGGGGAAATCATTGTTGATGAAACATGTTTCTATGCTGAAAGTGGTGGACAGATTTATGATACAGGTGTTATTTATAACGATGAGATGAATGCTGTAGTAACAAAAGTAAAGAAAGCTCCACACAGTCAACCATTACATCATATAGAAATTAAAAATGGTTCTATTAAACTTGGTGATGAAGTTAATTTAGAGTATGATTACGAACGTCGTGAAAAAACAAGAGCAAATCACTCTTCACTACATTTATTACAAGCAGCTTTAAGAGAAATTGTTGGTGATCACGTTGCACAAGCTGGTTCATTTAATGGTCCTGATTATGGTAGATTTGACTTCACTCATTATGAAAAACTAACTGAAGAACAATTACATCAAATTGAAAATAGAGTCAATGAAATGATTGCAGCTAATGTTCCTATTACAACTGAAGTAATGGATATTGAAGAAGCTAAACAATCTGGAGCAATTGCTTTATTCGATGAAAAATATGGTGATAAAGTAAGAGTAGTAACTATGGGAGAATTCTCTAAAGAATTCTGTGGTGGTACTCATGCATATAGAACTGGTGATCTTGGTGTATTTAAGATTGTTAGTGAAGAATCTATTGGTTCTGGTGTAAGAAGAATTACTTCTATTACAAAAATGGAAGCTTATAAAGCATTTAAAGCTGAAGAAGATTACTTGATTTCTTGTTCTAAATCATTAAAGAATAACAATCCAATGATTCTACAAGATAAGATTAATCAATTACTTGAAGAAAATGCTAAGTTAAAGAAAGAGAATGAACAAGCTAAACAAAAAGCATTACTTGCTGAAGCAGATAGTGTGATTTCTCGTAGTGAAAAAATCAATAACTTTAATGTCATTGTTATGGATGTTAAAGATAAAGATGGTGCTAGCTTAAAAGGATATGCAGAAACTTTAAGAAATAAGCTAGAAGATTCTATCGTATTCTTAACATCAAATGTTAATGACAAATTAACTTTAGTTTGTGCTTGTAGTAAAGCAGCAATTTCTGCTGGTATTAAAGCAGGTGACTTAGTAAAGAAAGCTGCAGAAATTACAGATGGTAAGGGTGGAGGGCGCCCAGATATCGCTCAAGCAGGTGGTAAAGATATTACTAAACTACAAGATGCACTAAATGCAGTAAAAGAAACAATAAAAAATGCTTAAACTCTTTCAATAAAAATTAGATTAGATTAAAATAAGGGTAGTAAGGCGGTAAGTTTTATGACAAGAAAAGATATTTCACCTACAGTTAGTTTTGATGCAGATAAGGTAAGACGTGATAATATTCGTCAAGTTTTACTATTAGTGCAAGATGCTCTTGAAGAAAGAGGATATAATGCAATCAATCAATTAGCAGGTTATTTGATTTCGAATGATCCTGCATATATATCAAGTCACAAAAATGCTCGTAGTATTATCCAAAGTGTTGAAAGACATGAAATTATTGAAGAATTAGTTCGATTTTATCTTGAGGAAAACGAAAAGTGAAATATATTGGTTTAGATTTAGGCAGTGTTACTTGTGGCATTAGTGTAAGTGAAACAGGTTTAATTGCTCAAACAGTAGAAACTTTACGTTTTCCAAAAGATGACTATGATGTTGCTATTGATAAAGTAAAAGAAGTAATTGCAAGAGAAAATCCAGACGTTATTGTTTTAGGTTATCCATTACTAGAAAATGGAGATGTTGGACCTAGAGCAATGATTTCTGAGGATTTTGCTAAATATTTGCGTGAAGAGACAGGACTTCCTGTATATCTTCAAGATGAAAGAAATACAACGCAAGAATCTGAAGCAATTCTTTTAGAAGCGGATGTTTCTCGCAAAAAAAGAAAAAAAGTAATTGATCAATTAGCAGCCGCTAGAATTCTACAGTATTATCTAGATAAAAATAAATAAAAAGCGGGTAAACCGCTTTTGTTTGTAAGGAGGGTAAATAAATGATTGGTGATCAAAATAGCTTAATTATTATTGATGATGAAGGAAATGAAGTACAGATGGAAATTTTACTAACTTTTGTTCATCCAGATACAAATAAGCAATATGTTTTATTTAAAGAACCTAATGCGGATAATGATAATGTTTTTGCATATGAATATGATGATGAAGGAAATTTAAATGATATTGAAGATCCTGAAGTATTTGAAATGTGTGAAGAAGTATTATCAGCATATGTGGATGAGGATTCATTAAATGGCCAAAAAGAAAAAGCGTAAAGTCCGTTTAGATCGTATTATCTTATTATTTGTTTTAGTATTCGTTATTATTGGTGGAATATTATTTTCTAAATATTCAAATGCTCAAAAAGCTGTAAGTAAAACTTCTGAAGAAATAACTTTTACTGTAGAAAGTGGTTCTTCAAGTAAGAATGTCATTAATAAACTAAAAGAAGAAGGTATTATTCGTAATTCTACTTTTGGATATTTATATGCTAAAAATAATCATTTAACAGATATTAAAGCAGGTGATTATACATTAGATAAAAGTTGGACTTTAAATGAAATCTTAACGAAATTAAATGATGCAAGTAGTGCGATAGCATATGATGCTACTGTAACAATCGTTGAAGGAGATTGGGCAAAACATATAGCAGATAAAATAGCTGAAGTAACAAATGTTACATCGGATGAATTAATTGCTTTATGGAATAATGAAGATTATTTACGTTCAATTATGTCGGATTATCCTTTTCTAACTGAAGATATTTTCAATGAGAATATTCGTATTAAGCTTGAAGGATATTTAGCACCTAATACTTATAACTTCTTCCAAGAAACAACCGCAGAAGAAGTAACGAAGAAAATACTGGATCAATCACTTTCGATTTATAACAAATATGAAAGTGAAATCAAAAAAAGCTCTTTAAGTATTCATGAATTATATACTTTAGCTAGTATTGTTCAATATGAATCTGGAAATATTGAAGATATGAAAAAGATTGCAGAAGTATTTTATAATCGTATGGAAATTGGTATGCCATTACAATCTAGTGTAACTGTATGTTATGCCTTAGATATTAATAAAACAGATGATTGGACAGCATGTGAAGTAAATCCTAATTATGATTCTTTATACAATACGTATAAATATCAAGGATTACCTCCAGGACCTATTCAAAATCCTGGAGAAGATGCTTTTGAAGCAGTATTAAATCCTGATTCAAACAATTATTTATATTTTATGGCTGATGTTTATGGTGATGGAACAGTATACTATGCTGAAACATATGAAGAACACGAAGCAAATGTAAATAAGTATTTAAAATGATAGAATCTAGTCTAGTTTATTTAATCAACGACAATCAATATTTGATGTTATTGCGGAATAAAAAAACACATGATATAAATCAAAATAAATGGATTGGCGTTGGTGGTAAGAAAGAAACAAATGAATCTTTTGAAGAGTGTGCTATAAGAGAAACATATGAAGAAACAGGGTTAAAAGTCCATTTGTTAGAACATAGAGGAATTATTGATTTTCATTATGAAGACAAAGAATCAGAAAAAATATATGTTTATACATCAACTAATTTTTCTGGGTTACTTCATGAATGTAATGAAGGTGAGCTTTCTTGGATAAATAAAAACGAAGTTCTAAATTTGAATTTATGGGAAGGTGACAGAATCTTTTTGAACTATATCTTAAATGATAAAAATGATTTATTTTATTTGCATTTATTTTACGATAAATATGATAAATTAATTAAGTATAAATTAGGAGAAGACGAATATGAATAAACCGATTATTATTGGAATTGCTGGAGGAAGTGCATCAGGTAAAACTTCTATTGCGAATAAATTACGTGATACATTTAGCGACGAAAAATCTGTTTTGATTATTAGACAAGATGATTATTATAAAGATCAATCTCATATGCCAATGGAAGAAAGATATAAAACAAATTATGATCATCCATTTGCATTTGATAATGAATATATGATTCAACAATTAAACGAATTAATAGCTGGTAAAATAATAAAAAAACCTGTATATGACTTTGTTGAACATACTAGAAGCCAAATTACAGAAACTTGTTATCCAGCGGATGTAATAATCATCGAAGGTTTATTTGTATTAGAAAATGAAGATTTACGAAAATTATTAAATATTAAAGTTTTTGTTGAAACAGATGCTGATATACGTTTTATTCGCAGACTACTTCGTGATGTTAAAGAAAGAGGAAGAACGCTTGATTCAGTAGTCGATCAATATGTTAATACTGTTCGCGTAATGCACGAGTCTTTCATTGAACCAACAAAGAGATATGCTGATGTTATTATTCCAGAAGGTGGAAGTAATACGGTAGCAATTGACTTATTAACAACAAAAATTAGTAGCATCATTCATCACACAATGTTATAATCTTAAACGCAAATATAAGGAGTAAATTCATGTCAGAAGAAAAAATATATGTAACTGAAGAAGGTCTTAAAGGTTTACAAGATGAGTATCATAATCTTGTTCATGTTGTTCGTGAAGAAGTTAAAGCTGAATTAAAAGAAGCTAGATCACAAGGTGACCTTTCAGAAAATGCCGATTATGATGCGGCTCGTGATAAACAAGCTCAAGTTGAACATCGTATTACTGAACTTGAAAGTATGCTTTCTCGTATTGAAATTATCGATACAAAGAAAAGTGGTAGTAAGACAGTACAAATTGGTTCAACTGTTGAAATTGAATTTTTAGATACACATGAAGTTGGTACATATACAATTGTTGGTAGTACTGAAGCAGATCCATTAAATGGTAAATTATCAAATGAAACACCATTAGCTATGGCTATTCTTGATAAAAAAGTTGGTGCTACATGTACTGTTAATGTAAAGAATCCATATAAAGTTTTAATTCTAAAATTAAAATAATTTGAGGATTTGACATCATTTTTGCGTAAACAATAAGTAGGAGGGTAATCTTTTGAAACTTCTACTTATTTTTATTTTATTTTTATTCATTTTTACTTCTGCTACATTTTCAACTTATTCTATCCAAGAAGCAAAAGAAAAAGATATACATGTATCGATAACAGGATGCGTTGTTTATCCAGGAGATTATGAACTTACTGTATATTCTTCTTTAGAAGATTTGTTAGATCTAGCAGAGCTTAAAGAAAACTATGATATTTCAATGTATAACATGTCTATTCGCTTAAAAGATGGAGATAGTATAGAAATACCATGTCTTAGTGAAAAGGTGCGTATATCGATTAATTCAGGCTCTATAAATGATTTATGTTTACTTCCAGGAATAGGTGAAAAAATTGCACATAGAATTATTGATTATCGTAATGAAAATGGTTTTTTTCAAAAAATAGAAGATATAAAAAACGTATCTGGAATAGGTGAAGCAAAATTTCAAAAGATAAAGGAATATATATGTCTTTAAAGTATTCTTTATTTTTAAGTATTTGCTTATATTTATATTTATTGATTTATGAAATAAGTCCTTTAATTTCCATAATCATAATTATGTTTGTTATTTTATATCGCATCAAAAATTGGAAAGCATTATTCTTTATATTTATTCTAATTTATTTTCTAGTACTACCTAATCATCAAGATATACCAGATTTTCATGAAGGTAGGGTAATTGATATTAAAGAAAACTATGTTTTAGTAGAACATAATTATCAAAAAGTTTTACTTTATACTCATGCTGACCTTAATTATGATGAAGAAATTACGTATCTTGGTGATTATCAAGAAATAGAACCTACATATAGTTTTTACAGTTTTAACTTTAAGAATTATATGAAACAAAAAGGGGTATATTATTCTTGTAGTGTATATGATTTGGATGTTGTAAGTGAACATCATACTTTAAGAAATATAGTTTATAAAAAAATAAAAAAATTTGATGAGGAAAAGACAATATACTTAAAGAAAATTATTTTTAATATATCTACTTCAGATTTTAATGAATTAGATATTTTGATGAATAGTGGGATTTCATTAACAGGAATACTATATTTTATAAGATTCCTTTTAGAAAAATTAATCGAAGAAAAAAGACTAAATAATGATATCTTATGTTTGAATTTAATACTATGTATTTTTTATCATTTTCCTTTTGCTTTAACCCAATTTTTAATTTTTACATTCTTAAAAAGATTTGATTTACCATATAACACAAGGATTGGTTTAGGATATTTAGTTATTATGATCCTTTATCCT
>CAVAZS010000083.1:0-10312 GCA_963593385.1 Lachnospiraceae bacterium
TAGACGAAACAAGAAATAGTAAAAAGGAAGTGAGAAGATATATGACACTACAATCTGTAATTGATGAAAAAGTGGAAGTTGCTAAACAACAAGGAAAACAAGAAGGCAGAAATGAGGAGAGAGTTAACTTTATTGTTGCTATGTACAAGAAAGGTATAGATATATCTGAAATCGCTTCTATTGCGAATATATCTATCAATAAAGTAAAAAAGATTATATCTTCTAAAACTAAAATTGCTTAATACTAGATGGTTTACGTATAAAGTAAGCCATTTTTAATATTTTCGTGTACATGGTGTACTTTCATAAAGAGAGATTATTTTGTAAGATTAATATATGAAAAAATGGTTAAAGAAATATTGGTTTATTTTATGTTTAGGGTTATTTTTCCTATTCTTTTTATATATTAGTCGTTATGCACCAGTAGTTGGTGATGATTGGGGATATGCGGTAGGTGGAAGGTATAGCAATCCTATCATAAAAGCATGTCAAAACTACATGAGTTGGTCGGGTAGATTTTTAAGTGAACTATGGGGATTTAGTGTTGCTCCACATAAGAAGTTATGGAATATATTAAATGCTTCTATTTTTACAGCAATTTATTACTATTTATTTAAATTATGTAAAGATAAAAAACATCCTGTTCTCATTGCAAGTATGATTGTATTCTTAATGTTAAGTGTATCTAATCGTTTACGTATGCAAACATATACTTGGATTATGGGGACAACATATGTTCTTCCTTTACTTTTATATTTTATTTATTTATCCTTTTTATATTCTTATATTTATGATCATAAAATAAATAAACTTACTTTTAGTATCATGTGTTTATGTAATTTCATGATTCCTTTATTCATGGAAAATGCTGCCGCAATGCTAGTTGGGGGAAATGTATTAATTCTAATTTATTTATATTTTAAAGATAAATCTAAACTAAAAAAGATATTGATTCTATTAGTAATCAGTGCAATTGGTACTTGCATTATTAAGTTTTCTCCAGGTGCATTATATCGTTTAAATAGAGATCATGAAGCATTTAACTCATTATCTTTCTTTGCTAAAGTATCACAAAATTGGGAATCATTTATTAACATGACCTTCACAAATAATACTTGGATTATTTGTGCCTTAGCTTTATTTAATAGTATTTTTGTATTACAGAATTCTTTTTCAAGTATTGAAAAGGGTGTACTCGTACTAATACAAGTACTTTCTATTGTTCCTTTATTTGCTACTACTAGTTTATTATGGAATTCGATTATCTATGTTCTATTTACGATATCGCTATTTTATATTTATTTAAAAGGTATAAATGATGATAAAAGAAAATGGTTTGTTATCTTACTACTATTTTTAGCTGGTGGAGCGAATGTAGTTATGCTTATTTCACCTATATTTGATTCTAGAAGTAGTATTTATACAGTTTATGCTTTTATCTTGATTATTCTTAATATCATTGAATGTATTGAATTTAAAAAATCAGTAAATGTGATATTAGTTTGTTTAACTTTTATTGGTATATGTTTTTATGGCATAAAGTATGTTCGTTTATATCAATTGGTTCATAAAATTACTATAAAAAGAGAATCGGAAATTGCGTATTATGTTGTTCGACCAGATACTACAGAAGCATATATTATTGGTTATCCTGATGAATCTATACACTCAGGAAATGCAGAACCAGACGATACTTATCATATGCAAACATTCAAAGAATACTATTATTTGAATGAAGAGATGACTGTTCGCTTTTATTATTTGAAGGAATATAATGACGATACAATTTTTGGGGAAAGAGAATAATTATGAATGTTTATGATTGGGATGACACAATATATCGAGGAGATAGTACAGTAGATTTTGTATTCTACTTATTTAAACATAATCCAAAGTCATTATGCAATTTGCCGAGAACAATATTTTATGGACTTGGATATGCTTTAAGAATTACACCTAAATTAAAATTTAAGGAAAATTTATATCATATGTTTGTCTATGTAGATGATATGGACCAAGCAATAGATGATTTTACTTCTACTCATTTAAATCACGTGAAAGATTGGTATAAAGAAAGTCAAAAAGAAGATGATGTGGTTATTTCTGCTTCACCTGAATTTTTAATTTCATCATTCTGTAAAAAGGTAAATATTCATACTGTTATGGCAAGTAAAGTTGATCCATATACGGGCAAATATGATGGTTTGAATTGCCATGGAAAAGAAAAGGTAAGACGTTTCTATGAATTATATAAAGATAAAAAAATAGATAATTTTTATTCTGATTCTTTAAGTGATAGTCCGTTAGCAGAAATTAGTGAACATGCATTTCTTGTGAAGGGTGATGAAAGGGGTGTTTGGAAAAAATGAAGAAGTTAATATATATCTTAATATCCATTGTAAAGGCATTACTTTTAGTAGCTATAGCAATCTGTTCTTGGATTTTTCTTACACCATACTTTAGAACAAGTAGAAATACGGAAGGAGATTTATTCCGTAATATTCCAAATAATACAATTGATGCTCTAGCAATAGGATCTAGTCACATACAATATGCATTTAATCCTGCTATTTTTTATCAAGAAACAGGATATTATAGCTATGTGTTAGGTTCTAGTTGTCAACCTCTAGCAATGTCTTCTAGTATGCTTGAAGAAGCATTAAAAACACAACATCCTTCTGTTGTATTTGTAGATGTATTTACTCTTTTAGAACAAAGTGAAGTTTGTTATGCAGATACTGCTTACTATAAAGCAATTGATGAAATGACAGGTGAGACTCGATTAAATGCTGCTAGTAAAGCACCGGAAAATGTAAGCTTACAATATAAATATGATTTAATTATGAATCATGATTCATGGAAAACATTTAATTTAAAAGATTTAAGTTCTATTTTGAATAATGCAAAACAAGCAGAAGGATACAATTCTACGCTTGGATATGTAAGTCAAGATGTAGAAAATCCAAGATATGCACCATTAATTACTTATGAAGTTACAGAAACAGTTGAGTTATCAGATACAGATAAAAAGAATATAGATGATTTAATTGATTTATGCCATGACGAAAATATAAAACTAGTCTTTGTTAAAACGCCATATATTATTGATCAAGAAAGTACAAATACATTACATGCAGTATGGAATTATTTAGAAAGTAAAAATGCAGAATATGTAGATTTTATTGAAAAAGCAGAAGAATTAAATTGGTATATTGATATGGATGGAGATACTTGGCATAACAATTGTTGGGGAGCTGAAATTATAACTAAGTATCTTGCAAATCTAGTAAAAGAAAATAACTATGTTACGAGTCATACAACAAATAGTACATATGAAAGTTTATTGAAAACTGCTAGTTCTTTTACAGCAAATTCTTTGATGAATCGAAAGAATGTAGATATCTATAGACTATTAGATGAAGCAAGTAAATATCCGTGTTTTGTAGTAATGAATTATACAGGATATAAACATACATCTTTACAAGAATATGAGAGTAACGCATTACAAAATTTAGGGATGACAAAAGATTTTTTGAATCATCCTAGTGGAAATTATTATGCGGTAATCAAAGATGGACAACTTGTTCAAGAAAGTATAGAACCATTTAGTACTACAGTTGACGGCCTATCAATTACAATATCGACAGATAGTGTAGTAATTAATGACATTACCTATAACAAAACAGGTGAAATGCAAATTCTATTTGGTGCTACAGATTTATCTTGGACAAATGAAGTCAATATTGATTATGCATCAAAATGGTTCTGGAAAAATGGTTGTGATGGTTTTACATGTGAATAAATAAAAAAGTGGGGAGAAGTTTATGAGTGTTTTATCATTTGAGTATTTGGTAATGATTTTAGGAAGTAGTTTTCTTTCTTGGTTTTTTAATAAGAAAACAAGAAAATATTTTATCCTTTTAGCAAATCTAGTTTTCTTATTTTTACTAGTACAAAATATCGTTTCTGTTCTATATGCTATATTTTTAGCTTTGTTTACTTGGTTTTTTGGTATATTAGTCTATCGTGCAAAAAGTAAAGGCGTTTTATTTCTTTCCATCATTGTACCTGTTCTAGGTTTAGTCTTCTTTAAGTATGGTGGATATTTATCTTCTAGTATCATTGCTCCACTTGGCTTATCTTTTTATACATTTAAATCGATTAGTTATTTAGTAGATATTTATAAAAAGAATGTAAAAGCACAAGGTCTACTTACAGTACTATGTTATGTATTATTCTTTCCATGTTTTATGGCTGGACCAATTCATCGTTCTAAAGAATTCTTTGTAGAATTAAAGAAACCATTTGTATTTAATTATAAAGACCAAAAGAATGGTTTTATATTAGTTGCACTAGGATTATTTGAAAAGTTAGTCATTGGAGACGAGTTATATCATGTAATGACTTTATTATATGAAGATCCTTCTTTAACAGGGATTTATAAAATATTTTCTCTAGTACTTTATGCATTCTATATTTATGTAGACTTTGATTCTTATAGCAATATTGCAATAGGTGCGAGTCGTATGCTTGGTTTCCATTTAAAAAGAAACTTCCATACACCATATCTTTCTGTATCAATACAAGACTTTTGGAATAGATGGCATATTTCATTAAGTACTTGGTTAAGAGATTATATTTATATTCCATTAGGTGGTAATCGTAAAGGAAAACTAAGAAAATACTTAAATGTATTTATCGTATTTTTAGTGTCAGGTATTTGGCATGGTTCTACTTTAATGTTTGTATTATGGGGAGTTGGACATGGACTTGTAAATATCATAGAAGATTTAATTCATTCATTAAAGTTACCTTATATCAAAGCATTAAGTCCTATTAGAATTATCATTAATTTTATTCTAGTTTCTATTTTATGGATATTCTTTAAATCTACTAGTATGAGTGAAGTAAGTGCATTTATTAACAGTATGTTTACTCCTTGTACTGTAGGAAGTACTTATCTTCACGAAGTTATCTCTAGCAATGAACTTATGTGGGCATTTATCTTACTAGCAATTGTGATTGTTACGGATATTTGTCGCTACTATAGGGATATGATTGATTTTTTAAGTAATCGTTTCATTTTAACTAGATGGTTATTCTATATTCTATTAATTGTTGTTGCAATAATATTTGGGGTATATGGGCCTGGCTATCAAGCTCATGAATTTATTTATATTACTTTCTAAGAGGCATAATATGAATAAGAAAGTAAGAGGGATTTTATTAGGTACAGTTAAAGTACTATTAGTGATTACAATTGCGGTAAGTTCTTGGGTTATTTTGACACCATACTTTAGAGTAAATCGTAATAAAGAAGGGGATTATTTTAGAAATATACCTAATAATACAATCGATGTAATAGGACTTGGTTCTAGTCATATGCAATATGCATTTAATCCGGCGACATTTTATGAAGAAACAGGCTATTATGCATATAACTTAGGTTCTAGTTGCCAACCTTTATCTATGTCTATTTATATGCTTAAAGAAGCTTTGAAAACACAACATCCTTCGGTTGTATTTGTGGATTTATTTAGAGCGTTAGAAGTAAGTAAAGACACATGTTACGCAAATGGAATGTATTACAACATCATTGATGAAATGTCTGGTAAAAATAGATTAGAAGCGGCAAGTCTAGCACCAAAAGAAGTTAGAAAAGATTATAAATATGATTTAAGAATGAATCATGATGAGTGGAAGAATATTGATTTAAAAGATTTAAAATCCTTCTTTAATAATACTTCAAAAGCAAAAGGATATAATAATTATTTAGGCTATATTCCTTTATATCCTACAGATACTTTATTTACACCACTAGAAACTTATGAAGTAACAGAAGTAAAAGAAATAAATGAAGATAACAAAAAGTTGATTGATGAACTAATTTCTATATGTGAATCTGAAAACATAAAATTAATTTTCATTAAGACTCCTAGTATTATTGGTCAAGATAGTGCAAATGAATTATATGCTATATGGTCTTACTTAGATTCTAGAAATATTGAATATGTAGACTTTATCGATAAAGCAGCAGAATTAAAATGGCATATCGATATGGATGGTGGCTATCTTCATAATAATACTTGGGGTGCAGAAATTGTTACAAAGTACTTAGCAAATTTGGTGAAAGAAAATGGTTATGTAACGAGTCATCAATATAATGAAACTTATGAATCTATTGTTCAAATTGCAAGTAAAAGCACGGCTGAAATCTTAATGTATCCAGCTAATGTTGATATTTATCGTTTACTTGATGAAGCAAGTAAGTATCCATGTTTTGTAGTAATGAATTATACAGGATATAAACATACATCTTTACAAGAATATGAGAGTAACGCATTACAAAATTTAGGGATGACAAAAGATTTTTTGAATCATCCTAGTGGAAATTATTATGCGGTAATCAAAGATGGACAACTTGTTCAAGAAAGTATAGAACCATTTAGTACTACAGTTGACGGCCTATCAATTACAATATCGACAGATAGTGTAGTAATTAATGACATTACCTATAACAAAACAGGTGAAATGCAAATTCTATTTGGTGCTACAGATTTATCTTGGACAAATGAAGTCAATATTGATTATGCATCAAAATGGTTCTGGAAAAATGGTTGTGATGGTTTTACCTGTGAGTGAGATTTGATATACTAGACTACGTATGAATAACAAAGTAAGTGTAATTATACCTGTATATAATGTGCAGGATTATATTAAGGAATGTATTGATAGTGTTACTGCTAATTCTTATCAAAATATAGAAATACTTGCAGTAAATGATGGTTCAAGAGATAACTCTAGAAAGATATTAGAAGAGCTTCAAGAAAAAGATTCTAGAATCATTATTTTAGATAAAGAAAATGGTGGCTTAAGTGACGCTAGAAATTATGGGATGAAACATAGTACAGGTGATTTCTATTTATTTGTGGATGGCGATGATGTGATTCATCAAGATACAGTTAAAGAACTACTAGAAGCTTTAGAAAGTAATCATAGTGATATAGCAGTATGTGATATGGAATATTTTTATGAAGATAGTGATGAAAGAAAGTATTCTAGTGGAGGAGATTTTAGTACAACAAGTTGTAAAGAAAATCCTAAATTAATTTCTATTAATAATAGTGCTTGTAATAAATTATTTAAGAAAGAAGTATTTAATGATATAGAATTTCCTATTGCAAAATACTATGAAGATTTAGCATGTATTCCGATTTTACTTTATAAAGCAAATAAAGTTACGAAAGTAAATAAAGCATTTTATTACTATCGTCAAAGAAAAGGTAGTATTGCCCATAGTGCGAATAAAAAATTGTTTGAAATCTATGATGCATTAGATGGTATTTATGAATATGTTAAAAACCATGGTAATGAACAAGCAATACTAGAAGAAATTAGACACTTATATATTGTTCATGGTCTTACTTTAACAACTTTAAGAATCAAAGATTTTGACGATAAAAGGGTAAGGAAAGAATATTTAAATGAAAATATGGATCGACTAGAACAGTCTTATCCTAACTATAAAAATGATTCTTTATATAAAAAAGCGAGTATAAAACAAAAAGTTATTTATGAATTATTAAGAAAAAGAAAGATGGATGTAGTTTTAAAAATATATGACCGATAAGAAAAAGATTCTTTTTGTGAATGATGAAATGCGCATGGGTGGTGTTGCTAGAGTACTGAATACACTTATGGCTAATCTTCCAAAAGATAAATATGAAATAGATTTATTAATTTTACATAAACAAGGAATGTTACTGGATGAAATTCCAGAAGGAATAAATATTATAGAAGGAACAACTTTTTTTAGACCTGTAGATGAATCATTAGATGCACTAGTGAAGGGTTTTCATGTATTTGAAACTAGTCGTAAATTACGTCTACTTTTCTATATGAAAACAGGTTTAATAAAAGGAAAAATCAAAAAAGAAAGAAAGAAAATCTTAAATAAAACATATGATGTAGAAGTGGCCGCAAAAGAAGGGTTCTGTACAATATTTACAGCATATGGCGATTCTAAAAGAAAAATTAATTGGGTCTTAACAGATTATAGTGTATGTAATTATTCTAAAAATCATATGGGACTTGTAAAAGATGCATTGCGCTATATTGATTTAAATATAGCAGATAGTAATCAAGCACTTATTGCCTATGAAACAGTATTTAGAGTACAAAATGGTATAGCAATTCATAATCTCATGGACACAAGTATCTTAGAAAAAGGATTACAAGAAACCCGTACAAATATTGTAAATAAAGATACGATTAATATTATTGATGTAGCTAGACTTCATCCTCAAAAAGGAATTGACCGTTTAATTAAGGCTAGTACTACTGTTTATAACGAAGGTTTAAAACATGATTTATATTTAATTGGTGGTGGTGAACTAGAAGATGAATTAAAAGAATTAACTACATCTTTAAATGCTACACATATTCATTTTTTAGGCTTTCAAAAAAATCCATATCGTGATATAGCTGAATGTGATCTATTTGTGTTAAGTAGCTTATATGAAGGGTTTGCGACAATTATTAACGAAAGTTTAATAGTTGGTACACCAGTATTAACGACTAGAGTTAGTGGTTGTGAAGAACAAATCACTGATCCTAGTTACGGATGGATTGTAGAAAATAGTGAAGAAGCCTTAACAAATGGATTAAGAACTGCATTAAAAGATAAAGCTAAACTAAAAGAAATGAAACATGAATTATCAAAATACAAGTATGATAATGAAGGTATTTTAAAAGAATTTATGAATGTTCTTTAGGAGAAATAAATGAAGAAAAGTGAAAAGATATTACATCTACTAGTAATCATATTTTTAGCAATACAACCAATTGTTGATATGGACTATTTAATCTATGACTTTTTAGATCAATTTGGACTACCTAGACTTTCAACGATATTACGTTTTGTTGTTGTACCTATATTATTGATTTTTTCATTTATCCTTCGTGATCAAAAAAAGAAACGTACATTTATTGCGGTAGGTAGTTATGGTGTAGTTTTACTTGCATATTTTATTTTGCATGCAAAACAAGCGTCAGGATTAGTAGAGCGTTTAGCTTTAACAGATAACTTTTACTTTAGTACATTTCAAGAATTAACTTATGTATTAACTCTTGTTATTCCATATTTCTTAATTTATTTGATTTATAATGAGCATTTTAATCAAAAAGAATTAAAGTTAATTACATGTATTCTATCTGCTTCAATCAGTGTAACGATTTTATTTGGTGACTTATTTGTTTTTGCAAAGAGTACCTATTATGGCTATACAGTAGGAAATATTTTTACTTGGTTTAATGGTATTTATGATGCATATCATCCTAGAACATTAGCTTCTAAGTTCTTTTTCAATGAAGGTAATACAATTGGTATTTTGTTATTTATGATTTTACCAATGCTTTATTACTTCTTTTATCAAGAAAAAGATTCACAAAAAAAGAAATATCTTGGAATATTAATATTTGTTCAATCTTTAGCCATGCAAATGCTTGCGACTCGTGTTGCAACATATGGTGCTGTAGTCATTCCTGCTTTATTCTTAGTAGTATATTTATTTACAGTATTCATTACAAAAACTGAAAAATTCCAAAAGAATATTTGTATTGTGACAATATTATTTGCTTGTATTTTTGGCTTAATATTACCAATGACTCCAGCAATTCAAAATCAAAAAGTGGATGCCGTAAATGATACAGCTTTATTACATAATGGTATGGCAGATCTTGGTAAAGAAGAATTAGCGAATGCTGATGATTTAGTTCCAGGATCAGTTGAGTATATTAACTTCTATGTTTATATGTTTGAAACATATGGTATTAATGCTCGTTATATTCAATCTGTTCCTAGTATGTACTATACCGAATATTACAGTTATCAAGTGGATCCTAAATTCTGGGTTGATGTTACATTTATGCCTGTATTTGACCGTGTAAGTGGTAGACAAATTGAAACAATCTTCTTTAACTATAAATACCAGAATCTTACTTCAAGTGAGAAATTACTAGGTATGGGATATAGCACATTTATGAACGGTTCAATTGTATTAGAACAAGATTTTAAGCAACAAATCTATACATTAGGTTATGTTGGTGAAGTATTATGTGTTCTTCCTTGGCTATTCATCATTTGTTTTGGCGTCTTCATGTTTATTAAAAGAGCAAAGAAGATGTTTACTTTAGAAAATCTAGTGATGGCAGTGAGTGTTGGTGCAGGACTTGGTGGAGCTTGGTTAAGTGGCCATATGCTTGATCAATTTGTTACCACGACATATCTTGCTTTATTAGTCGCAATGTTACT
>CAVAZS010000084.1:0-10238 GCA_963593385.1 Lachnospiraceae bacterium
TAAGATTTTTAAATCACACAGTAATCTTTAAGCCCACTTTGGGTGAACTAAGCGATTCTATTTTCTTTTTAACTTGTTCATGCTTTGTCATGGCTATCTCTTTCTCAAAATGATATTCACAAAAGATTTCTCTTTTTACTATTATATCTTGAACATTCAATTACTTTCACGTTTTTTGCAACACATCCAATTCATAATTATCTGTCGTTTTCTCGCCAGTTTTTCCGCCGGTTTTATTTCAATTTATACATTTTTCCTTTATTAATTTTCCCATTATCCTGAATTTTATCAAGTTCCAATAAACCCTTTAGTAATTCTCTTGTTCTAGATTCTTTTAGGCCTAAATATCCCGCTATTTCCGCTGTATCATGCCATTTTTCATCAGATAAAATCAACAAAATTTTATCGCAGTGTGCTAATCTATTCTTCGAAATTTTTCTCGCCGATTTTTCTCGCCGATTTTTCTCGCCGATTTTTCATCTTGTAGCGTTTCTATAAACGCTTCATGAATTGGAATTCTAACTCTTGTGGCACGTCTATCTGTATCCGTAATAAACTCTGCTCTAGGAGATCCATTTCTTTTCAGTTCATCTTGAATTGTTGGAATTCCTGATGAATGGCCTTCTGATAAATCTAATTCCTTCAAGAATTCTCCTAAGCGTCTATTTCTATAATGTCTAGAAACAAATCTATTTCCATCTGCTATTGTTTTTTCTGAAATTGATCTATCTATACCCGGAAAATTCATGATATTAATACAATCCGGTTCTATTTCAATTGTTACAGGTTCATATGATAAATAATCTCTATGATAAAAAGCATTTACTACCGCTTCTTCAATAGCTTGATATGGATAGTTATAGATTCTTAGAGCTTCCATTTGATTTGGTACTTTTATTACTTTTTCTCTAATGATTAAATTTCTAAATCTTTCCATAGTAGCTTGTATCATTTGAGGTACAGAACCTGTAATAATCGGAAAATCTTCACTAACACTAGGATAATCCACGCTACCCTTAGGAAATATTGTCATTTGAACATATGTATATCCAAAAAATTTCTCTGGATGTTCGCAAAACATCATTAACGCAACATTTTGAATATACCTTAGTTCAGGTGGTCCAACTAAAAGTTGCATGTCATTTAGAATTTCTTCAACACCACGTTCTCTAACTTGTGGTGCCAATTTACTACCTGTTTTTCTTAAATGATCCTCTAATAATAGTGGTGATATATCCGCAAAAGTTGCTTTATGATTTGCTCTACAATCAAAAGGAGTTGTATCAGACATATTAATTAGTTCTCGTTCTTGTTCATAGTTTGCTTTTACAGAACTTGTTAAATAGCGAATATAGTAATGATATTTCTTATCTTTCTTTGAAGTAACATACTCAGGTGATTTATATGGACGTTGTTGCCCAGCTCTAGCAACAATTACATACACCCATTTGCCATCAACTTTAGTTGGTATACCTTGGGGGAAATATGGTGGTGAAATCAAATTATTATAGCCAACCATTTCCTTTTGAATCATATCTAGCTTGTCTTCTTCTAATCCTTTAACAGGTCTTTTTGCTATACCATTTTCTTCTTCAATACCTACAACGATATATCCACCACCATCATTGTTGTAGTCATTCGCAAAAGCACAAATGCTTCGATAGATATCATCAGGATTCCAACCAGACTTAAATTCAATACGGTCAGATTCCACTCTTTTTTTGCTGAGTAAATCTTCAATGCCTACTTCTAGCTCCATAACATTATCACCTCCATTTTCTTGTATTTTAATCCCTTAAATTTTACCATGAGCTTTATTTAATTTGGTATTTTCTATAAACCTTTTGTGAAAGAAATTTCATCTTTAATAACAGCATAATAATTGAATTTTATCTATTTGATGCTATGATAAATTTGTCCATAATTTTGATGAGATAGATATCTTGATGGACTTTTATATTTTAAGGGGAGATT
The DNA here is from genome assembly GCA_963593385.1 of Lachnospiraceae bacterium. Lineage (GTDB taxonomy): Bacteria > Bacillota_I > Bacilli_A > Erysipelotrichales > Erysipelotrichaceae > Bulleidia. The sequence continues at coordinate 1,975 of CAVAZS010000084.1, forward strand.
AAAATGGAAAAGAAAGCTTTCTCAACTAAGACTGTCGTAGCTACAGCTATCGGTGCAGCATTATTCTTCGTTATTGCTAGATTCATCTACATTCCAAGTGGTATTTCTAACACTAACATTTCTCTACAATATGCCGTATTATCATTCATCTGTGCATTATTTGGTCCTGTTGCTGGTGCATTAACTGGTTTAATTGGTCACACATTAACAGACTTATCTTATGGCTCAGTTTGGTGGTCATGGGCAATTGGCTCTGGAGTTCATGGTTTAATTGCTGGTTTAGTTGCTAAAAAACTAAGCCTAAACAAAGGTTCTTTCGAAAAGAAAGATGTATTAACATATGTACTTTATAACTTAGTCGCATGTGTTGTTGCTTGGGTAATCGTTGCTCCTATTGGAGATATCGTTATTTATGCAGAAGAACCTACTAAAGTATTTGTTCAAGGTGTATTCGCTGCATCTAGTAACTTCGTTATTTCTACTGTAATCGGTGGTTTACTATGCTTAGGTTATACTAAGACAATTGCTAAAGAAGGCTCTTTAGACAAGGAATAAGAAAGTTAAAGCCGGTTTAATGCCGGCTTTTTTTGGTGATTATGGAAAAAATTATTAGTTTTAAAGATTTCTCATTTCAATATAACGCACAAAAACAACCAACATTAAAGAATATTAATCTTGATATATACGAAGGTCAAAAAGTATTAATTTGTGGTCCTAGTGGTTGTGGTAAATCCACATTAAGCAATTGTATCAACGGCTTAATCCCTTTTTCTTATGAAGGCAAAATTAATGGTTCTTTAGTGATGGATGGAATAGAAACTAAAAATGCTTCTATTTTTGAATTATCAAATCATGTTGGGACGGTTCTTCAAGATACAGATAGCCAATTTATTAGTTTAACTGTTGCGGAAGATATTGCCTTTTCTTTAGAAAATAATTGTGTGGATATCCCCGAAATGAAAGAAATCGTGAAGAAAGCAGCCACTGCAGTTGGCATTGAAAAAGAATTAGAAAGTGCTCCTAGTGAATTATCTGGCGGTCAAAAACAAAGAGTATCTTTAGCTGGCGTCATGGTTGGCAATGCAAAAATATTACTTTTTGATGAACCACTCGCTAACTTAGATCCTAAAACAGGTAAAAGTGCAATTGAGTTAATTGATGAGATTCAAAAGATTACAAAAGCTACAGTAATTATTATTGAGCATCGTCTAGAAGATGTTTTATGGAAACATGTAGACCGCATCATACAAATGGATGATGGTCAAATCATTCAAGATGCTACACCTAATGAATTACTTAGCAGTGACACATTAAAAACACATGGCATTCGTGAACCATTATATTTAACATGTATCAAATATGCAGGTGTAGCTGTCACAAAAGATAAAAATCCTGAACATATAGATGAACTTGTATTAGATGAAAAAGATACAGCTCTTATTCAAAAATGGTATGAAAATACTAAATTTGAACTACCTAAAAATGACAATTCTTCTATCTTACGCATTGAAGATTTAAGTTTCAAATATCCTTCTAATTCTTCTGATACATTAAAACATGTTTCGTTTGATATTAAAAAAGGTGAAATGATTGCGATTGTTGGCCAAAATGGTGCTGGTAAATCTACACTTGCTAAATTAATTTGTGGTTTTGAAACCACTACTAGAGGAAAAATCTATTTTAACAATACAGATATTACTAACGACTCTATTAGAATGCGAGCAAAAAATATTGGTTATGTCATGCAAAATCCTAATCAGATGATTTCTCAAGCTAAAATCTTTGATGAAGTTGCCTTAGGCTTACGAACAATGAATCTATCTGAAGAAGAAATCAAAGAAAAAGTATATGATGCACTCAAAGTTTGTGGTTTATATGAATTTAGAAATTGGCCTATTAGTGCATTAAGTTATGGTCAAAAGAAAAGAGTTACTATTGCGTCTGTTCTAGTTATGGGACCTAGCATCATTATTCTTGACGAACCTACAGCTGGTCAAGATTTTAAACATTATACCGATATCATGGAATTCTTAAAGAAATTAAATGCATCAGGTATCACGATTATTATGATTACACACGATATGCACTTAATGCTTGAATATACACAACGTGGACTAGTTGTTGTGAATGGGGAGCTAATTTGTGATGCCTTAACAAGTGAAATCTTATGTGATCATGAAATTGTCGAAAAAGCATCATTAAAAGAAACAAGTTTATTTACACTTGCAAATAGATGTAATATTTCTGATCCTGTAGCTTTTACAAATTGCTTTATTCATTACGATAGGATGGTAAGAGAACATGGCTGCTAAAACAATATTAAATTACATTCCTAAAAAGAGTTTTGTACACGAATTATCTGGCACAACAAAACTCATCGTATTCTTATTATTATCAGCTGTATCCATGATTACGTTTGATATACGTGTGCTACTTGCAATACTTGTTGTCTCTTATATTAGTTTTAAGATATCGAAGATTAAACTAAGTGAAGTTACATTCTTAGTAAACTTTATTCTTATGTTTACTTTGATTAACTTTATCTTATTATTCTTATTTAATCCTAACTATGGGCCTAATTTATATGGATCAAGAACTGTATTATTCCATTTATTCGGTCATTATGATGTGACTGTAGAACAATTATTTTATCAAATGCATGTTTCATGTAAGTACATCATTGGTATGCCACTAGTTATCATGTTTATATCTACTACAAATCCAAGTGAGCTAGCTGCTTCACTTAATGCGATTGGTGTACCTTATAAAGTATCTTATTCTGTTTCTTTAGCTTTACGTTATATTCCTGATATCCAAAAGGATTATCATGATATATCCCAATCTCAACAAGCTAGAGGCATCATGTTAGGTAAAGATGTTAAGTTACTAACTAGATTCAAGAATGCCATCAATATCGTGTTACCACTAATACTTGTTAGTATTAACCGTATTGATACAATCTCTAACGCTATGGATCTTAGATGTTTTGGTAAAAACAAGAAAAGAACTTGGTATATGAAAAGAAAATTCACTAAAAAAGATTATATTACTTTAGCTTTATGTATTATCTTTTCTATCGCATGCATTGTAGTAACTTATTCAAATGGCTCAAGATTCTTTAATCCATTCAAATAGTATGCGTAAAGATTTTCAATTAACACCTAAATTAAAAGAATTTCTTAGTTTTGATTTAGGTTCAATGGATAAAACAAAATATAAAAATAAGATTGTTGATATCTCATATTACAAAGATTTAAAGTGTGATATTTATTATCCTGATGAAACAAAAGATAAATATCCTGTATTTCTCATTGTATTTGGTGGTGGTTGGATATCAGGTAATAAAGAAATGCGATTTATTGAAGATATGCTTAAGCCATTAAAATACGGTTATGCATGTATGGTTATCAATTACACTTTAGCACTTGATGAAGTGTTTCCTAGACCAGTTCTTGATGTGAAACAAGCAATTCTCTTTATTCATCAGAATCATGATTTATATCATTTTGATGATACAGATATTACAGTATGGGGTGAATCCGCTGGTGGACATTTAGCCTTAGAAGCTAGTCTTATCCCTAATCAAATATTTAACTTAGAACTGAATACAACAGTTAAAAACTTAGTTATTTTTTATCCATTAGTAGACATTGATACTGTTGATCAAGACATTGCATTACAAGAAGATAAGTATAAACAAGAGGATTCTCTTATTGGTGCTTTACTTGGTGAAAATATCAATCATGATGAAATGCTTTATTTGGTTAGTCCGATTCATTTTATTCATAAAGATATGCCATCTTTATTTTTACAACATGGCAAAAAAGATCGACTCATTCCTGTTCGTCAAAGTGAAGAGCTTATTCATAAGATGAAGGATTATCCTAATGTACGCTTCACATATGAATTATTAGAAAATGAAGATCATTGCACAGATTATTTCTTTAGCGATGAGAATGTAAATAAAATTATAGAATTTATTCGAGGTAAATAGAAATGAAAAAAATGTTAGTATTCCAAACAGATTTCACTTATGCAGAAGGTGCTGTAGCTTCAATGTATGGTGTATGTAAGAGTGTTGACTCTGATATTGAACTTATTACAGCCACTCATGAAATTCCCCAATATGATACATGGTCTGCTTCATATAGACTTTATCAATATATTGATTTCTGGCCAAAAGGAACAATATTTGTATCTGTAGTTGACCCAGGTGTAGGAACAAGTAGAAGAGCATGTGTTGCCAAAACAAAGAACGGTTATTATATCGTCACTCCAGATAATGGTTCATTAACTCATGTTTATAACAAATGGGGTATTGAAGAAGTAAGAGAAATTGATGAAACAGTCAATCGTTTACACCGTGATGATAATGGTTATGTATCTATTTTCCATGGTAGAGATTTATTTGGTTATTGTGCCGCAAAACTAGCTAGCGGAAAAATTAGTTATGAAGAAGTTGGCCCTACTTACCCTGTCGAAGAAATTAAGCGTCATGAAATTCCTGTTGCTGAAGTTGTTGACAACAAGATTACAGGTATATTTGAAATTAAAGATCCTAACTTTGGAAACTTATGGACAAATATTCCATTAGATACATTTAAATCATTAGGTTTTAAGATTGGTGATACTGTCAAAACAAAAATCTATCATAATGATGAACTAGTCTACGAATGGGATTTACCTTACTACGATTCTTTTGGTAAAGCAAAAGATCATAGTGTCATGATTTATAACAATGAGTTAAACAATATGGCTTTAGCTGAAGTTGTTGGTAACTTATGCAAAAACTATAACTTAACATTTGGAAAGGATTATAAGGTGGTATTCTCCCATGAATAAATTACTTGTATTTCAAACAGACTTTGGTTTAGATGATGGTGCAATCAGTGCCATGGAAGGCGTTTCCTTCACTGTTTCAAGAGACTTAAACATTCGTCATTTAACGCACAATATCCCTCAATATAACATCTTTGACGCCTCATATAGACTTTACCAAGCAATTAACTATTGGCCAGAAGGCACCGTATTTGTATCGGTTGTTGACCCAGGTGTAGGTAGTAGCCGTAAATCTGTTGTGGCAAAAACTTCAACAAATCAATATATCGTTACACCAAATAACGGAACACTTACTCATATCAATAAATTTATTGGTATTACAGAATTAAGAGAAATTGAAGAATCAACTAATCGTTTAAAGAATTCTGAATTATCTTATACATTCCACGGTCGTGATGTATATGCCTATACTGGTGCTCGTTTAGCATCTGATACTATTGATATGTCTAAGGTTGGTCCTCAACTTGATTTAAGTGAAATCGTTCAATTAGAACTATATGGTTGTAAAAAGATTGAAAATGGTGTCATGGGACAAGTTGATATTCTTGATGTACGTTTTGGCTCATTATGGACTTCTATTCCTTATGAAGAATTTAAGAAATGTGATTTCAAATTTGGTGATAACATACTTGTTAAAATCTACAACAAAGATAATGTTGTTTATACAGGAACGATTAATTATGGTAAATCATTTGCGGATGTACCTGTATCTACGCCTATTATTTATATGAATTCTGCATATCATATTGCGGTCGCAATTAACCAAGGATCATTTGCTAAAGCATATGGAATTGGTGTAGGTAACGATTGGAAAATTACCATGCAAAAGATGTAATCCTTTAAAGTCATTGATCACTCAATGGCTTTTTATTATTTGTTATAATAAATGCATGAACAAATATATTAATATTCTTATTCATAACAAAAGAATAGAAAAAGGTTGGAGCTTAGAAAGTCTAAGTCATGGAATATGCTCTGTCAGTTATTTATCTAAACTAGAAAAAGGAACTATAGATTCTACAGAAGATATCACAAATAAATTATTAGAAAAATTAGGTGTTTATTTAGAAACAGATTTAAAAGATATCTTAATCAAAGTTAATCAATTCTATCATTCTTTTATCTTATTTTTTATTGATGAATCGAACTATCTTACAAATGATGAAATCCGGAAACTATTAAATTCTGAATATTTCTTAGATGGCTTATTAATTGATGCTTGGCAACACTCAAATAAAAATAAAAGTAAAGCATTAGAAGTTTATTTACCTTTCTTTTCTTATGAACAAAAGAAGAAATATTATCAGATTCTTGTGTTTAACAATTTATATGATTATCATGAATTATTAAATTTATTTCCTGATATAGATAGCTATTCTATTATTGCGAATTCTTTATATCAAAAAGGAAAATACGCTAAAAGCATCCCTTACTACATTCAATATGATGAAATTGCTTCAAGAGAATGTGATATAGATAATATGATTTTTGCTAAAATGGGGCTTGGTTCTGTATATGCATGCTTGTTAGATATTGATACTTGTTTAGAATACTATGATAAAGCATTAACATTAATTTCTCATTCTAATAATATTGTGTTAAAAGATTATATTTATTACAACATTGCGGCAACTTATGTTGAATTAGGAGAATATGATCAAGCATTAAGTTACCTTGATAAAACAGAAATAAGAGATGTTTTATACTATCAAAAACTCGCGATATGTTATGAATATACAGGAAATATTGAAGCTGCTAAAGATACTTTAGCAAAAGGTTATGGTTTAAAAACACAGTATGATATCTTACTTGATAGTATTCAATATCGCTTAGACCATCCAGATTATATTCATGACCCTAATTACGAACAATTAATTCTACAAGCAATCACAAAAATAAATGAAACACTCCCTTCTGGATTCTTAAATCTTCAAGAAACAGAATTACTAAAATACTTTGAAGCAAATCGCAAATATAAAGATGCTTATGATTTGTTGAAAAAAAGAAATCAAAGATTTTAATTAAAACTAATTTTGAGCTAGTAATTATTCAAAGAGTCATTCATCTACAAAATCACTTTCTTGATAAAGTAATATGCAAGGAAGTGATTTTTATGAAACAAACTTTATGGTCTAAAAACTTTACGATTATTACTTTAGGAACCATTGTTTCTAGTATAGGTTCGGTAGCCCTTAATCTTGTATTATCTTATGTTGTATTTACCGAAACAGAATCTACATTTTTATCTGGTTTATTTGGTTCAGTCAGCTTAATCCCTAGCTTATTACTGCCACTAATATTTTCTACATATTTAGATCGTATACCAAGAAAACCTGTAATCGTTATTCTTGATTTTTTAAGTGGATGCTTAATGTTTATTTTTGGATTCTATATTCTCAAAAATAACTTTAATTTTATTGCCTATTTACTATTTTCTTTATTACAATCTTGTATTTCATCTGTATATTCTATTGCGTATGAAAGCTTATACCCTCATTTAATTCCAGAAGGAATGTCTCAAAAAGGATATACCATTTCAGGAATGATTTATCCTACAGTAACAATCATTGCGTCTCCTTTAGGAAGTCTTTTATATACAAAAGTAGGTATAGCACCAATTATTCTAATTTATGGCATATTACTATGGATAGCATCATTCTTTGAGCATTTCATCAAAATTAAAGAAGAAACTTCGATACACGACTTTAATTTCAAACAATATCTAGATGACATGAAATCTACCATTACTTATTTAAAAGAAGAAAAAGGAATAAGAAATATATATCTAGCTATGCCTTTTAGCCAAGGATTTAGTGAAGGTAGTGAGCCACTAATTATGGCATATTTTTCCACTACTCCTCATTTAGGTATTACTTTATATTCCTTCTTTACTGTTGCACAATTTGTTGGAAGATTCTTTGGAGGAATTGTGAACTATAAAGTTGAATATCCTAAAGATAAAAGATTTTCTATATGTTACTTTGTCTATATTTTTTATTCATTAATGGATGCGCTACTATTATTTTTACCTTATCCATTTATGTTGCTAGATCGAGCAATAACAGGATTTTGTGGCATCAATTCAGCAACACTACGTGCTTCTAGTGTTCAAAACTATATACCTGATGATAAAAGAGCTAAGCTAAATGCTTTTATGAATGTATTTACTACGCTAGCATCTATGTTATTTAAACTAATCTTTGGAGCATTAGGAGAATTTATTTCTATAAAAACATTAATGGTTGTTGGAGCATTTGCGACAATACTTGTTTATCACTTCTTTTTATATCGAAATAAAGAATACATCAAACCAATTTATAATAATATCTATTAATTATGTTTGTTGTAAAATACACCCATTGGGTGTATTTTACTTATGAGGTACATTTCTATGAACATTTATGAGATGAGAAAACAATTAGGAT
>CAVAZS010000085.1:0-10129 GCA_963593385.1 Lachnospiraceae bacterium
AAAATTTTCATAAAAAAGTGATAAATAAACTTTTAAGTGAGAATGTTGAAATTTTAGATACTTTTTATTGCCCTCATAAAATTGCAGAAAACTGTGATTGCCGAAAGCCAAAATTAGGTTTAATAAATAAAGCGTTAATTAAGTATCCTTTTATTAATATTGATAAATCAATTATGATTGGGGATAGCGAATGTGACATGAGGTTAGCTGAAAATTTAAATATAAGAGGTTTTTATTTAGGAGATAAAAATATAGAAAATAAAAAAGTGACAAAAATAAAAAGCTTGGCAGAAGTAGTGGAAATAATTGGAAATTTAAAATAATTTATCGGAAAATTAATGTAATTTTTCATTAAAAATATTTAAAAAGAAATTTGAAGATATATATTGAAATATTTTTTTACTACAATGACAAATCAGTTATATTATTAGATAATTTTAAAAAGCATATGGCTGTGGGAGGGTATATGGAAGAAAAAGAAAACTTGTTAAAACATATATTAGATGACTCAAATGAAATGATACAAGTGAGTGACATGGATACCTTCTCTATTTTATATGCAAATGAACCGGCAAGAAAATTCACGGGTGATGTTAGTAAAGAATATAAAGGCTTACATTGTTATGAATATTTAATGGGTTTAAAAGAACAATGCCCATTTTGTCCAATGCATGAGATAGGGGATAAGGATAATTTTGAAAAAGAAGTAGACAATGGTACAAATGTTTATAAAGTAAAAACGAAGAAAATTAAATGGGATGAGAAAGATGCATTTATTGAATATGCTACAGATATAACAGAAGTACGCCGTTCACAAGAAATATATGAATCACAAGTAAAAAACTTAATTGCTTCTATTCCTAATGCACAAGGTATTTTTCACTTAGATTTAAGTGATGATACAGTTCTTTCAATTAATGGCTGTTCTAAAGAAATTATTAAAATGCAAGGGCTAGAACAAGTGAATAAATTGATTCATTCGATTGCTAGTTATATTCCAGAACATTCAGAACAAGATAAATTTTATGCATTGTTTAATCTAGATAGTTTAGTGATATGTCATGCGAATGGTAAGACAGAATTATCATTAGAAACAACATCTTATTTTGATGATTCTATTATTCGTCCGATTCGAATGACAGCACGTTTAATTACAAATCCTAAAAATAATCACTTGGAATGTATTGTTTTCGGCTTAGATATTTCTAAAGAAAAGAAAGAACATGAAAAGCAAAATGAATTATTGAAAGAACAATTAGCTATTTTTAATGCACTATCTAATGCGTATACAAATGTATTTTTAGTTAATCCTGATGAAAATAAAGTAAAAGTCTTAAAATTAAATGGTTATGTTACAACAGGATTAGAAAAAGATAAAAACTTAAGTTATAACTATAAAACGATTCGTGAACAATATGTAAAAGAAAGAGTGTATGTAGATGATCAAGAAATGATGCATCAAAAAATAAGCATACAAGAAGTAAAAAGAAATCTTGAGCATACAAATGAATATATTGGTAATTACCGCATATCACAAAATGGTGAAATTCACTATTGCCAATTTAAATATATCAAACTAGATAATATCAATTATATTATTGCTGGTTTTCAAAATATTGATTCAATTATAGAAAGTGAGCAGAAACAAAAACAATCACTACTCGCACAACAAAAAGAACGTGAAGAACAGCTTACAATTTTTAACTGTTTAGCACGTAATTTTAAGAATGTCTATATGGTTAACCTGAATGAAGGTACAGCTAAGATATTAAAATTTGAAGATGAATTTTGTGATACACGTTTAAATGATGTAATGCATGTTGTATTCCCTTATCAAGGATTTTTAGATGAATGGGTTGATGAAGCAATTTATCCGGATGATCAAGAAATGCTTAGACATGCATTGAGTGTAGAGAATCTTAAAGAAGTATTTTCTAAACAGGATGAATATATTGGAAACTATCGAATGCTAGTGGATGGTAAAATTTATAATTTCCAATTTAATTTAAGTAAATCAAATCAAGATGGTTTTGTCATTGCTGGTTTTCAAAATATTGAAGATATTATCCAAGAACATCTTGAAAAAGAAAGAAAAGAAAGAGAAAAAGAAGAAGCACACCGTAAAGAAATTGAAGAACAACTTGCAATATTTAACAATTTATCCCGTCACTTTAGAAATGTATATTTAGCTAATCTTAATACAGGTATGGCTAAAATATTAAAAATAGCGGATGATTATGATAATAAAGAAGTTGTTGATTTAAAAAATAAAGTTTTCCCATTTAATCCAGTAATAAAACATTGGATAACACAAAGAGTATATCTTGATGATCAAGAACGTTTAGCACATGCATTAGATGTAGAACATTTAAAAGAAGTATTTGAAACACAAAAAGAATATACAGGAAATTATCGTAGTATTGATAATGGGAAATTAAGAAATTACCAATTCTATGTCAGTGAAATTGATCATGAAGGAAACGTTATTATTGGTTTCCAAATCATTGATGAAATCATTGAAGAACATTTAAAGCAAGAAAGAAAAGAAAGAGAAAAAGAAGAAGCTTACCAAAGAGAACTAGAGAAGAGTTATAAGAATCTAGAAGAAATGCATAATATTTTTACTGCTTCAAAGATGGGAACTTGGAAAATTAAGTTAATTGATCATGAAGAGCCAACTCTAGAAGCAGATGATTTAATGTTAGATTTACTAGGGATAACAAATAAAGAATTATCTAGTGAAGATGTATATACATCTTGGTTTTCTAGAATTACGCTAAATGCTGTGCAATCTGTATTAGATTCTGTCGAACAAATGAAGTCTGGTAGATTTTCGGAAAATACATATTTATGGAATCATCCAACACTTGGTGAACGTTATGTTAGATGCGGTGGAACTGCATATGCTGTAGAAGGTGGTTATATATTAAGAGGCTATCACTATGATGTAGATCAAATTGTTCGTAATCAAAAGGAACAAGAAGAATATTTAGCGAAGACATTAGAAATGGTGAAACAAAATTCAGAAGTCATTTCTTCACTTTCTACAATCTATACAACAATTTTTGTAGCTGAACTAAAAACACATGAATATGAAATTATCAACAGTGTTTCTTCGATGAATGCTGTTGTGAAAACTAAAGGTAATTTTGATGATGTGAAAGAAGAAATCATTAATACATTTATGGCTGAAGATATGCGTGATGAAATGCGTATATTCCTTGATATAGATACACTTGCGCAAAGAATGGGTGATAATAATACAATTGTTACAGAATATAGAAATCCAGATAATCGTTGGTTCCAAGCTAGATTTATTGCTAAGAGCAGAGATGAAAATGGTGAAGTGAATGAAGTTCTTTATGTTGCTCGTGATTTTACAGAAGAAAAAGCACAAGAATTAAAACAAGAAACAGCTTTAAGAGATGCTTTAATTGCCGCAAAACATGCAAATCGGGCAAAAACATCATTCCTAAGCAATATGAGTCACGATATTCGTACACCAATGAATGCAATTATTGGTTTTACAGCACTTGCTCAAACACATGTTAATAACACTGAACTTGTACAAGATTATTTATCAAAGATTCATACTTCAAGTACACATTTATTAAGTTTAATTAATGAGATTCTAGATATGAGTCGTATTGAGAGCGGTACCGTTAAATTAGATGAAAATGTTGTCCATTTACCAGATGTTTTAAGTGAACTTAGAACGATGATTCAAGGTCAAATTGTTTCTAAACAACAAAATATTTATATTGATACATTAGATGTTGTAAATGAAGATATCATTACAGATAAATTAAGATTAAACCAAGTTCTACTGAATATTGTAAGTAATGCGATTAAATATACAGGTAATGGTGGAAATATCAATATTCGTGTGACGGAGAAACCATGTGCAATTAATGGTTATACAACATATGTATTTAGTGTAAAAGATACAGGTATGGGTATGTCTAAAGAATTTGTAAGTCATATCTTTGAAATGTTTACAAGAGAAAGTTCATCTACTATTAGTGGTATACAAGGTACAGGTTTAGGAATGTCTATTACGAAAAATATTGTTGATATGATGAATGGAACAATAGAAGTAAATAGTGAACTAGGTAAAGGTAGTGAATTTATCGTTACAGTTGATTTTAAACTAGCGAATAAAGAAAATGATTGGCATATTCAACCTAAATATATTGGCGCTAGAGCACTAGTTGTGGATGATGATGTTTGTACTTGTCAAAGCGTTAGTAAGATGCTTAGAGGCATAGAAATGCGTGCTGATTGGTCAACATCTGGTAAAGAAGCCATTATTCGTGCAAAAGAAGCTACAGAATTAAAAGATGAATATAAAGCATATATCATTGATTACTTGATGCCTGATATGAATGGTATTGAAACAGTACGACAAATTCGTAAAGTAATTGATCCAGATATTCCTATTATTATCTTAACGGCATATGACTATTCGGATATTGAAGAAGAAGCTAGATCTGCTGGTGTTACTGCATTTATTTCTAAACCTATCTTTATGTCAGAATTAAAGAAAGTATTATCGAATGATGATCATAAGAATAATACTGAAGCTAAAATAACATTTACTTATACAGGAAAGAAAATATTACTTGTAGAAGATAATGATTTAAACCGTGAAATAGCTTCGACGATATTGAAAGAAGCAGGAATGATTGTTACTGAAGCAAGTGATGGTGTTGAAGCAGTTAAACTAATGAATGAAAAAGAAGAAGATGCTTTTGATTTAATATTAATGGATATCCAAATGCCTCGAATGGATGGTTATACTGCAACTAGAGAAATCCGTACATTAGAAAATAATCGTAAAGCAAATATACCAATTGTTGCGATGACTGCAAATGCTTTTGAAGAAGATAAACAAAAATCAATTGAAGCAGGAATGAATGGTCATATTGCTAAACCGATAGATATAGCAGTAATGGCTAAAACTTTAGATGAAATATTTAAGTGAGGAGTAATAAAATGAGAATTTTTACGATTGATATTGGTGGAAGCTCTATAAAATATGCATTGTTAGATGAAAATCAAAATAAATTAACAGAAGGAAAAATAAAGACACCAGCAAGTTGGAGCATGAATCCAAATGAATCAAAGTATACAACAGATGATTTATATGAGGCATTAGATTCTATTATTTGTAAAGATATTGATGGTATTGCGATAAGTATGCCAGGCGTAATTGATTCGGAAAATGGCATTGCTTTAACAGGTGGATCATTAAATTATATTGACCATGAACCAATAGAAAAGAAATTGAATGAAAAATATCAAGTTCCAGTATGGATTGGCAATGATGCAAAGTGTGCAGGTATTGCGGAAGTTGGATATGGAGTTTTACAAGATGTAGATGATTCAATTGCGATTATTCTTGGAACAGGTATTGGTGGCTGTTTAATCAAAGATAAGAAAATTCATAATGGTAAAAGATTTGCGGCTGGCGAAGTATCTTGTTTATATACAGGAAATAGTTATCCTGCAGATTATAAAGAAATGTGGGCCTGCAAAAGCGGTAAAGATGGACTATTACATTTAGTACAAAAATATCTTGAATCAGATAAGGAACTAACTGGTGAAGAAATATTTGAAATTGCAAATAATGGAAATGAGAAAGTTTTAGCCGCATTAGATGAATTTAGTTTTTATATAGCTGAACAACTTTATAATTTACAAGTGATATTTGATCCTGAAAAAATAGCGATTGGTGGAGGAATTAGTGCTCAACCGTTATTAATTGAAAAGATTAATGAACAATATCAAAAGTTATTTATTCCTGTTTTTCCTGTTCGACCAGTTGAAATAGTTGCTTGTAAATTTAGAAATGATGCAAATTTAATTGGTGCATATTATGAATTAAGACAAAAAATGGGAGTATAGAAATGAAGTTAGGTAATAGTGAACTAGAAGTTCCACGCATAGCTATTGGCTGTATGCGTATTAAAGATAAAAGTGTGGATGAAATTTCTCATCTTATTCAATATTCGGTAGAAAGAGGATATAACTTCTTTGATCATGCGGATATTTATGGACAAGGAAAATGTGAAAGTCTTTTTGGAAAAGCATTTAAAAATACTGGATTAAAAAGAGAAGATGTGATTATTCAATCAAAATGTGGTATTGTTCCAGGAAAAATGTATGATTTTTCTAAAGAACACATTTTAGAAAGCGTAGAAGGTAGTTTATCGCGATTAGAAACAGATTATTTAGATATTCTTGTATTACATCGACCAGATGCTTTGATGGATGCTAGAGAAGTAGCAGAAACATTAAATGAATTATATGAATCAGGTAAAGTACATTATTTTGGTGTTTCTAATTTTAAACCTAGTCAAATAGAAAGACTGAAAAAATATATGAAGCAACCTATACTAGTAAATCAACTACAACTTAGTATTACAGAAGCAAATATGATTGCTTCAGGACTAGAAGTAAATATGACTAGTTCTGGTTCATTTGACCATGATGATTCTGTTTTAGACTATTGTATGTTGAATGATATTACTGTACAAGCATGGTCGCCATTCCAGTTTGGTTTCTTTGAAGGAAACTTTATTGGTAATCGTGAAAAATTTGCTAAACTAAATTCTACTTTAGATGAATTAGCAGAAAAGTATCATGTTAGTCCTTATGGAATTGCGACAGCATGGTTATTACGTCATCCTGCTAAACTACAAATGGTTTCTGGATCAACAAATGTAGAACACTTACAACTTATCTTTGACGCAGAAAACGTGAATTTGACTAGAGAAGAGTGGTATCGCTTATATCTAGATGCTGGTCATATCTTACCTTAATCATATAACACAAAAAAAGGGGTAACCTTAGATGATTTCTAAAGTTACCTCTTTCATTTTATTGATTAGTGATGCTTATAAACGATTACTTTTCCTGTCCAAGAATTCTTTAAGATTTCTTGCATATCCTTAACCATTGGGATACGAGGGTTAGCAGGAGAACATTGATCTTCATAAGCAAGATAGCTTAGTTTTTCAACTGCACCCATCCAATCTTTTTCATTTAGATAATCTAGACTCTTGAAGTTCATTGCGATACCTACTTCTTTACCAAGAGCAGTTACTGCTTCAGCAAATTTTTCTACGCCTTCTTCAACAGAGCTAAATTCAATTCCTACAGCCTTAGCTAATTCACAATATCTTTCATCAGCGTTGTAGTACTTATATTTTGGCCAAATACCAGGTTTTTCTGGTTTTGTACCATTATATCTAATTGTATATGGTAATAAGATTGCATTTGCTAGACCGTGAGGTACATGGAATTCTGCACCAACTTTATGAGCCATAGAGTGGTTCATTCCTAAGAATGCGTTAGCGAATGCCATACCTGCCATAGCTGATGCATTATGCATCTTTTCTCTAGCTTCTGGATCATTAGCTCCATTGTGTACAGCTCTTGGTAAGTATTCAAATACCATCTTAACTGCTTTATAAGCTAAAGCATCTGTAAAGTCACTAGCAAGAACGGAAACATATGCTTCAATCGCATGAGTTAATACGTCCATACCAGTATTTGCTGTAATGCTTGCTGGTAAGTTCATTGTTAATGCAGGGTCAATAATTGCTACAGTTGGTGTTAAAGAGTAGTCAGTTAATGGATATTTAACATGAGTTTCTTTATCTGTAATAACGGCAAATGGTGTAACTTCACTACCTGTACCAGATGTAGTAGGGATACATACTAAGCTAGCTTTTTTACCTAATTCAGGATAACGGAATGCACGTTTACGAATATCCATGAATTTTTGTTTTAGGTCATCAAAGTTAACTTCAGGATGTTCATAGTATAACCACATACCTTTAGCAGCATCCATTACTGATCCTCCACCGATAGCGATGATTGTATCAGGTTGGAAGCCTTGCATTAGGCTTAGACCTTTCTTAACTGTTTGAATAGATGGATCTGGTTCTACATCACAGAATAATTCGTATGTAATCTTACCTCTACCACGTGATGGACGAGATTCTAATTGGTCTGTAACTTTTGTTACATATCCTAATTTAACCATTGATTGGTCTGTAACAATAAATACACGACCCATTTCATTCATATCATGTAAGTATTCAATTGAGTTTTTCTCAATATAAATCTTTGAAGGAATCTTGAACCATTGCATGTTATTTCTCCTTTGTCCAACTTTCTTGATATTTAATAAGTTAACTGTACTAATGTTTCCAGAAACACTGTTATGACCATAAGAACCACAACCTAATGTCAATGAAGGAATGAAGGAGTTATAAATATTACCAATACCACCAAATGTACTTGGAGAGTTCCAGATAATACGACATGCTTTTACACGTTTACCAAATTCTTCAACTAATTCTTTATTTGATGTATGAATAGCTGCAGAGTGACCAATACCATTGAACATAACCATTTGTTCAGATTTATTTAAGCCATCTTCAACACTTTCTGCTTTAAGCATAGCTAGAACAGGGGATAGCTTTTCACGAGTTAATGGTTCATTTGGACCAACTTCTTTACATTCAACCATTAAGATTGATGTATCAGGATCTACTTTGAATCCAGCTTGTTCTGCAATCCAACTAGCACTCATACCAGCAACAGCGCCATTTAATTTAGCACCAGCGCAATCTTTGCTGTAGCATTTTGTATTAAACATGAATTTTTCTAGTTTTTCTTTTTCTTTTTCATCACAGAAATGTACATTGTAATGTAAGAATTCTTTCTTTACATCATCGTAAATTTCTTTATCTACGATGACAGCTTGTTCACTAGCACAAATCATACCGTGGTCAAATGCTTTAGACATTGCTACGTCATTTACAGCTTGTTTGATATTTGCTGTTGTTTCAATATAAGCAGGTACGTTACCAGCACCAACACCTAGAGCAGGTTTACCACAAGAGTAAGCTGCTTTAACCATTGCATTACCACCAGTAGCTAGAATTGTTGAAACACCAGGGTGATTCATTAATGCACTAGTTGCATCCATGCTTGGATGTTCAATCCATTGAATACAGTTTTCTGGAGCACCAGCAGCAACAGCAGCATCATATACAACTTTAGCAGCCGCAGCAGATGAATTCTGTGCGTTTGGATGGAAAGCAAAGATAATTGGATTTCTTGTCTTTAAACAAATTAGTGATTTAAAGATTGCTGTACTTGTTGGGTTAGTAACAGGTGTAATACCAGCAACAACACCAACTGGTTCAGCTACATAAATTAATCCTTTAACTTCATCTTCGCCAACAATGCCAACTGTCTTTTGATGACGCATATGATTTACAACATATTCACACGCAAATAGATTTTTTGTTGCTTTGTCTTCGAAGACACCACGTTTAGTTTCTTCAATTGCAAGTTTAGCTAATTCGCCATGTTTATCTAGAGCGGCTACTGAGCATTTTGCAACAATATAATCAATTTTCTCTTGATCAAAACTTGCATATTCCTCTAATGCTTTTAATGCTTTTTGAACCTTAACATCTACTTCTTGCACACCTAAATCTTGTGTTTCTTCAACAGAAGCTTTTTTTGTATTTGCCATAATTTCCTCCTTGTGATTTATTTCACTACTATGGTTTACCATACATAAAATAACATTGCAAGTAAAAAGTTAAAAATTTCACAAGATAGCGGTTTCATTGTGAAAATATGCAAAAAATGTATAAAAATCTTTAATAGTACTCAACTTGAAAAGATCTTTCTTTTTCTTTTAAAGGGCAAGACTTGTAAAAGACATTTTCTACATGGCTGTAGTGTGATCCTCGTTCTAAATCATGAATAAAACTATCTAGACTAGATTCTTCACCTTGAGCAAATACTTCAACCATACCGTTAGATAAATTCTTGACGGAACCAGTTAAACCATATTTATTTGCACAAGTTTGTACAAACCATCTAAAGCCAACACCTTGTACGAGTCCTTCGACCATAATGTGATAACGTTTCATAGATTTATTTTATAATAAAAATTATGTTGTGATAAGATATAACGAATAGGAGTGATAAGTATGATTCAAATATTAGTCAATCAAACAAATTTTGATGGGAATTGGGCTGCAGAAACTTTATATAGTTTATTTAATCCAAATCAAAAAGTATTAATTATTCCTTT
>CAVAZS010000086.1:0-10127 GCA_963593385.1 Lachnospiraceae bacterium
AATTAGAATAGATAGTGATATCTTTTAAATTTAATTCATCATCATAAATATCAACACTCGTACCCATAATTGTTGATACAGAACTAATACCAACGAAAAAAGATACACCAATTAATACAATTGTTGTAAGCGAAAAAAATCTACCTTTTGTTGAACGAATTAATCGTCTAATATCTTTCCAAAGTGTTTTATTCATAGGCTACCATTCAATTTCAGAAATATCTGTTGGATGTTCATTAACTTCACTTGATACGATTTTACCACTTTTAACTTTAAAAACTTTATCTCCCATCGGACATAATGCAAGATTATGCGTAATGATGATAACAGTCATACCACTATTACGACATGTATCTTGTAATAATTTTAATATTTGCTTACCTGTAACATAATCAAGTGCACCTGTTGGTTCATCACATAATAATAATTTAGGATTTTTTGCTAAAGCTCTTGCAATCGCAACACGTTGTTGTTCACCACCTGAAAGTTGAGAAGGAAAATTATTCATTCTTTCTTCAAGCCCTACTTCTTTTAATACTAGTTTTGCGTCTAATGGATTTTTTGTAATTTCCGTAGCTAATTCAACATTTTCTAATGCGGTCAAATTTTGAACTAGATTATAAAACTGAAAAACAAATCCAATATCAAAGCGTCTATAATCTGTTAGTTCTCTTTCATTCATTTCATCAATACGTGTTCCATCTACTAGAATTTCACCACTACTACTAGTATCCATACCACCTAAAATATTTAAAATTGTACTTTTACCAGCTCCACTAGCACCAGCAATTACAACGAACTCACCTTTATTGATTTCAAAATTCACACCAGAAAGTGCGTGAATATCAACTTCACCTACGTGATAAATTTTTTCTACATTTGAAAAAGAAATATAACTCATACATTCCTCCATATATGCAAAACATTATAACAAAAAAACCGCGAATAATTCGCGGTCCTTTAACTACTTTCTTAAACCTAGTTTTTGAACTAAAGCTCTGTAACGATTTACATCGTGTTTCTTTAGATATTCAAGAAGTTGTTTTCTGCGTCCAACCATCTTCATTAAGCCACGGCTACTAGAATAGTCTTTAGCATTTTCCTTTAAATGAACTGTTAAACGATTGATTTGTTCAGTTAAAATAGCAACTTGTACTTCAACAGAACCTGTATCATGTTCTTTACGTCCAAATTCTTTAACAATCTTTTCAACTGTTTCTTTTTCTAACATTTTTATTCTCCTCCAATATATTAGACCTTTATACCCAAGTAATCGCTAGAGATACGTATTGCCTAGGCAAAAGCATATAAATTTTATCATGCACACTTACGAAATACAATATAAATTTAAAGAAAATCGCATAAAATCGTATTTAATATAGGATAACCTTTCTCTGTACATTTTAAATAGTCATCTTCAATCATTAAATTACCTTGGATAATATTCGATTGAATTGCATTTTGATATAACGCAACTAATGAAATATCATATTTTTCATTAAAGTTAGTAATATTTAATCCTTTTTTCAATCTCAATGACATCATAATATTTTCAAATATTTGATCTTCTTTAGATAATAACGTTTCATTTCTTTTTAATGGATTTTCATAATATTCCTTAAAATTAGTTGTATTATCATAACGTATTCCGTTTTCTTTACCACTAGCTCCTAGTGATATCCCATAAAAATCTTCATAATGCCAATAAGCTAAATTGTGTTTTGATTCCTTACCATCTAAACAAAAGTTACTAATTTCATATTGTTTATAGCCTTGTTTTGCTAGTTCTGTGCAAGCCAATTCGTACATATCAGCTTCTAGATCATCATCCAAAGATTGATATCCTTTTTTTCCAAATACTGAATTTTCTTCTATCGTTAAACTATAAATAGAAATATGACTTGGCTTTAATGCAATTGTATCTTCAATAGATTTTTTTAATATTTCTAAAGTTTGTGTTGGTAAAGAATACATTAAGTCTAAGGAAATATTTGTTATATCTTGTTCCCGAAATAAATCCATAACTCTTTTTACATCTTCTAAATCATGATGTCGATTCATTAATTTTAATAAAGATTTATCTGATGATTGTAATCCCATACTAATACGATTAATACCATGTTTTTTTAAGATAGATACTTTTTCTTTAGTCATTGTTTCTGGATTCACTTCAATCGTATATTCTTTTATGCAACGCGTATATGGATCAAGCATATCTAACAAAGAATCTAACAAATCATCATCTAATGCACTTGGTGTTCCTCCACCGATATAAATCGTATCTAAGTTAGTAGAAACATCTTTTAATGCTAATTCTTTTTTTATTGTTTCTAGCCACAAATTTGCTTGTTTACGCGTATAAACAGAATGACAAAAATCACAATAATAACAAATTGTTTTGCAAAAAGGAACATGTAAATATAAGCTTTTAGGTTTATTTAGACTTTCCTGAATCATCATCCATTGAAAGAACAGCCATGAATGCACTTTGTGGAATTACAACAGAACCTACTGCTTTCATTCTCTTCTTTCCCTCTTTTTGTTTCTCTAGCAACTTCTTTTTACGAGAAATATCACCACCATAACATTTTGCTAAAACGTTTTTACGTAATGATTTGATATTTGTTCTCGCGATAATTTTCCCACCAATAGCTGCTTGTACGGGAATCTCAAATTGTTGCTTAGGAATTAAATCTTTTAATTTAACTGTAATTGCATTTCCTCTAGAATAAGCACTACTTCTATGAACAATAACGCTCAATGCATCAATTGTTTCTCCATTTAGTAATATATCCATTCTCACTAAGTCTTCTTTACGATAACCTATAATTTCATAATCTAATGATGCATATCCTTTAGAACATGATTTTAATTTATCGAAGAAATCAAAAATAATTTCAGATAAAGGTAATTCATAAGTAATACTATTTCTACCAGTATCAATTACATCCATTGTTTTATAAATACCACGCTTATTTTGACATAAATCCATAACTGCACCAATATATGCATCTGGTACCATGATTTCAGCTTTAACATATGGTTCTTCGACGTGATCAATTTTACTTGCATCAGGTAATTTAGATGGATTATCAATTTCTAGCATTTCACCACTTGTCATATATACGTGATAGATAACACTTGGTGCAGTTGCGATTAGATCAAGATTATATTCTCTCTCTAATCTTTCTTGAATAACATCCATATGTAATAAACCTAAAAAGCCACATCTAAATCCAAATCCTAATGCTTGTGATGTTTCAGGTTCATATTGTAATGAAGCATCATTTAACTGTAATTTGTCTAATGCATCATGTAAATCTTCATATTTAGCCGCATCACTTGGATATAAACCACAATAAACCATTGGATTTAATTTTCTATATCCTGATAATGGAGCTTCTGCTGGATTATTAACACTAGTAACAGTATCACCAACTTGTACATCTTTAATCGATTTAATACTAGCCGCAAACCAACCTACATCTCCACAAATTAATTCATTTACATTAACTTCTTTTGGATTACGAATACCTGCTTCAATTACCTCGTATTCTGCTCCGGTAGCCATAAATCTAATTTTATCTCCAACTTTTATACTACCTTCACGAATACGAACTAGGGCTATGACACCACGATATGGGTCATAGAAGGAATCGAATACAAGTGCTTGTAATGGTTTATTAGGATCACCACTTGGTGAAGGAATATACTCAACAATTTGTTCTAAAACTTGATCTACATTTAAGCCACTTCTAGCACTAATTAATGGTGCATTTGAACAATCTAGTCCAATAATATTTTCTATTTCATTTTTAACAACATCAGGTTGAGCATTCATCATGTCACATTTATTAATAACAGGAAGAATTTCAAGGTTATTATCTAAAGCAAGATAAGTATTTGCTAAAGTTTGTGCTTGTACACCTTGTGTAGCATCAACAACTAATATTGCGCCTTCACATGCTGCTAAAGAACGAGATACTTCATAACTAAAGTCAACATGACCTGGTGTATCAATTAAATTGAATAAATAATCTTGTCCATCTTTTGCATGATATGAAAGTTGAACAGCATTTAATTTAATCGTAATGCCTCTTTCTCTTTCTAAATCCATGTCATCTAATATTTGTGATTTCATATCTCTTTCTTTGACTGTTTCTGTCATTTCTAAAATACGATCAGCTAAAGTTGATTTTCCATGGTCAATATGTGCAATAATGCAAAAATTTCTTATATTCTTTTGATCTATCATTACTCAAACCTTTTCCCTACTAGTTGTCTACCTGCTCCATTAGCGAAATCTTTTGCTTTCATCTTTGATTTTCCTTCTAATTGAAGTTCGTAAACTTTTAATAATCCACCTGTACAAGCTACTATCATTGCGCCATCTTCAAATGAAAGAATTGTACCGCTAGGATAAGCATTTTCTTTTTCTTCCATTCTAGCTTCATAGAATTTCATTCTCTTTCCTTCAATCATGCCATAAGCAATTGGAGTATCAATTAAAGCACGAATATGGTTATAAACTTCATGAATATTCTCTTGATTGAAATGTACTTGTTCTTCCTCTTTTGCAATATTTCTAGCGATTACTACTTTATCTTCATCTTGTTCAACCCCTGTTAATTTACCTTCAAGATATAAAGGTAAATTGTCAATTAATAGCTTTCTAGAAACTCGTTCTAACTCATCAAATAATTCACTAGATGTAATATCTTTATCAATAGGATGTGTTACTCGAGCAAACACTCTTCCTGCATCCATCTTTTTTACCATTTCCATTAGGCATACACCAGTTTCTGTATCACCATTCCATATTGCTCTTTGAATCGGTGCACCACCACGATACTTCGGTAATAAACTAGGATGGATATTTAAGCATCCATATTTTGGTGTTTGTAAAATATCATCTGGAACAATTTGTCCATAAGCACAAGTAATAATTAAGTCAGGTTGTAAATTTATCACAACGTCACTTTCTTCTTTTAATTTAACTGGTTGATATACAGGTATATTATTTTCTAATGCTAGTTCCTTAACTGGTGTTGGTTTTATTTCATGTTTACGACCAACAGGTTTATCAGGTTGGGAAATTACGCCGACAACATTATATTGATTCAAAATTAATGATTCTAAAATTCCTCTAGCAAAATTAGGTGTCCCTAAAAATACAATTCTTAAATCTGTCATATATAGGATGCCTCACTTTCTAACTTGATTATTATATCAGTTCATTGCATTTTTTTCGCTACTTTGTTATAATTCTACCGTTATTGAAGTAAGGAGGAGGTGTACCCAATGGCAAACATTAAATCTCAGAAAAAACGTGCTTTAACTAACAAGAAGGCAGAAGCTCGTAATCTAGGACAAAAAACAGAAGTTAAAACAGCAATTAAAAATGTTTTAAGTGCAGTTAACGCTAAAGATGCTGAAGCAGCAAAAGTAGCTTATAACAATGCAAATTCTGTACTTGATAAAGCAGTATCTAGTGGCATCAAGAAGAAGAACTATGCTTCTCGCCAAAAGAGCAGATTAGCAAAAGCTGTTAATTCTATTAATGCATAATAAAAAACGTGTTTACCACGTTTTTTTATTATATTCATTAAGAATATGATATTGTTTTGAAGTGATTTCATAAGAGATGTCATCTTTTGATTTTAGTTTTAATAAATCAAAAAGTTTGGTTTCTCTTTTTTTATAGTACTTTTCTAACTCATGACTATGTTCATTCATGAGAATTGGACCAAGAAATATTTCTTCTTCTGTTAGTTCTTTTTGTGTTTCTTTTGTTGAAAAAGAGATAATCTCATAATCTTTATTTCTTTCACTGATATATTTTTCATCAAAAATCTTATAGTGATGATTACTAATCCATTTACGCATATATGGTGAATCTAAATTAATTTGTACAATAATTCGATCTAATAAATCTAAACGACTTTTAGCATTTTCTAAAATCATTTCTGCCGTATAATATCCCATTCCTGCAATAACAGCGACATTTATATCCATAGGGATATTTGAGAAACCATCAGATAAGATTGTTTCAATCTTATCTGATAAGTTTTCTTTAGCAATATTTTCTTTTGCGATAGCTAATGGCCCCTTTTTTTCATCACATGCATATATTTTTTCACATACCCCATTCTTTACTAACATAATAGGAAGTTGTGCATGATCTGTTCCAATATCAGCTAATATGCATCCTTTAGGAACCATAGTAGCAATCGTTTCTAATCTCTTATACATTATTTATCAAAGAAATCCTTTAAACGCTTAGAACGATTAGGATGCTTTAATTTACGTAAAGCTTTCGCTTCAATTTGACGAATACGCTCTCTAGTAACATTAAATTCTTTACCAACTTCTTCTAATGTTCTAGTTCTTCCATCATATAGACCAAAACGTAAGCGTAATACTTTTTCTTCTCGGTCTGTTAAACCTTTAAGAACATTGTTGATTTCATCCTTTAATAATTGATTGTTTGCATATTCATCTGGGCTCATTGCGTCTTTATCTTCAATGAAATCACCTAAATGAGAATCATCTTCTTCACCAATAGGTGTTTCTAACGATACTGGTTCTAATGCAATCTTTTGAATTTCACGTACCTTTTCTGGAGAAATACCATCCATACGAGCACTAATTTCTTCAGCTGAAGGATCTCTACCTAATTCTTGTACAAGTTGTCTTTGTACACGAGTTAATTTGTTAATTGTTTCTACCATATGTACTGGAATACGAATTGTTCTTGCTTGATCGGCAATAGCTCTAGTAATTGCTTGACGAATCCACCAAGTCGCATAAGTACTAAATTTAAATCCTTTAGTATAGTCGAATTTTTCTACAGCTTTAACTAGACCCATATTACCTTCTTGAATTAAGTCTAAGAAAAGCATTCCTCTACCAACATATTTTTTTGCAATAGAAACAACTAAACGTAGGTTACTAGAAATTAAGATATTCTTCGCTTCCTCATCACCTTGTTCGATTCTCTTGGCAATTTCAATTTCATCTTCTGCTTTTAATAGAGGTACTCTACCAATTTCTTTCAAATACATTTTAACAGGGTCATTTAGTTGAACATTTGGTGTATGAAGTTCTGACATATCAATAGAAATAGAATCTTCATATTCATCTTCTGGATCTTCTAAATCATCACTATCATCATCTAAGATATCAATATCAGCTTCTTCAATTACTACGATATCGTCATCTTCAGAAATAACAATATTTTCTTGACTAAACCAACCATATAGTTTTTCCATATCATCATCAGTCAAATCAAGATGTTCTAATGCATTTAAAATATCTTTTTGGAAGATTTTACCTTCAGCATTATATAAAGCTTTAAAATCATCTTTTAATTCATCTAAAGTTTTGTATGCTTTATTTTTTCCTTCTGCCTTAATGCTATCAATTACTTTTTCATTTTTTACAGTTTTCTTTTCTTTAGTATCTTTCTTTTCTTCCACTTCAGTTTTCACTTCAGCTTTTGCCACTTCTTCTACACTATCTTTTTTGACAACACTAGTTTTTTTCGTACTCTTTTTTTCTTCAGTATCAGATTTCTTTTTTGTAGTTTTCTTTTTCTCAGTACTCTTAACTTCTGTTGTACCTGTTTCTTCTACACTACTAGTTTCTTCTGTACTTTTCTTTTTTCTTGTACTCTTTTTCTCTTCAGTGCCAGTTTTCTCTTTTGTGTTCTTCTTTTTTTCAGCACTCTTAACTTCTTTTGTGCTAGTTTCTACTACATCATCATTTACTTTTTCAGTACTTTTTTTCTTTTTTGTACTTTTCTTTTCTTCTGTAACTGGAGTATTTTTCATCTTTTCTCTACCTTACCTTCACTAACTTTTCCTTTTCTTTCTAAACACATAAAAATCATTAAAACTGACTCTTACTCTTGATAATCTATCATTAAGGAATTGAAGAAAGCACTCTTTATCCCTTTAGTCGTTTTTACATCAACTATTTTCTTCATCTATATACCTCCTTAAATCCCTTAAACATTCTTGATATTCATTTAAAACTAATAATCTAGTTTCATCATTCATCGGTTGCGTAAGTTGCTCTCTAAAAGCTTTTGCTTGATTCTTCTTTTGTGCAATACATACTTTACGAATTGCACCTTTCATGACTTCTTCATCATATTCAACTTCATACATCCAACTAGACATTAATTTTGTGATAATCTGTTTTTCATCATCTGATTCACACAAATCAATTAATTGTCCTGTATCGACTTTACCTAATCGCCTGCTCATATCAACAATTGTCATTGCAATACGATTATAGGTATCACTTGTTAAATATCCAATATTTTCTAAGAAATAATCTATTGCTTTACGATAACGTAACATATAAGCTAATATCATTTCTTCTGCACTATCTAAGCCACTTGGTGTTTGAACAGAAATTGTATTTTTCGTAACATTAGTTGAAGTTTTGATTCTAACTTTTTCATCTTGTAAATCAAATCCGGTTAGCTTTTCTAGCTCGTGGATATAATTCTTTTTATCAAAATCATCTTCTAATGTTTCAATTTCTACTAAAGCTTTTTTTACAAATGCCTTTTTCTCATCATAGTTATCGAAATTTGTATGTTTTGCTAAATATTGAATAACAAACTCAAACCAAGATATCTCTTTATTGACTAATTCTTTTAAGGCTTCTCCTCCTGAATCACGGATGATTTCATCAGGATCCTTTCCTGTCTTATTTTCTATAACACTAACTACACATCCTAGTGATCTAGCTAATGAAGCAGCTTTGTATGTCGCTCTTTGTCCAGCTTCGTCACCATCATAGCAAAATACAAGTTTAACCGTTGCACTCTTTAACAATAGAATTTGTTCTTTGGTACATGATGTTCCTAATGTACAAACACAATTTTCTATTCCAGCACGAGCAAATGCTATAACATCTGTAACTCCTTCAGTTAAATAGATTTTACCACTTCTTCTCGCTTCACTTTTTGCACGATGGTAGTTATAAACAATAGAACCTTTATTAAATAACTCTGTATCATTTGTATTGATATATTTTGAGTTAGTATCCTTTACTAAAGTTCTAGCACTAAATCCAATGGGATTACCATAAGAATCATGTATTGGGAAAGTAATTCTTCCCGAAAATACATCTTTAATTCCTGATTCAGTTAAGATTCCAACATTTGTAGAAATAATATCTTGATCTTTATATCCTTTTGCTTTTAGAAAGTTATATAAAGACTCATTGTATGGATTAAATCCAATACCAAACTTTTCGCATATTTCATGATTCAATCCTCTTTTTTCTAGATATTCTCTTTCTTTCGTCGCTACATCAGTATTTAATTCATACATTGTATATCGAATTGTTTCATCTAAAACTTTGTATAATTCTTGTTTATGGGGATCAACTTCTTTTTTTTCAGTTGTGTTCACATTTAAGTGGTAGCCAATAATATCTGCTACTTCACCTACTGCTTCAACAAAACTTACTTTTTTGTAGTTTTGCACAAAGGAGAATACATTTCCTCCCGCTCCACAAACAAAGCATTTATAAATTTGTTTTTCTGTAGATAGATTTAAGGATGGATCATGGTCATTATGAAACGGGCATCTAGCTCGATAAGACTTACCGACTTTTTCGACTTGGATATATCTTGAAACAACTGATACAATATCAGCTTTATTTCTTATTTCATTTATATCTTTTTCATCTATACGAGCCATTTATCCTCATTTCTAAAAACGAATTGCTTGTTTAATCTTTTCTCTAATTTCTTCTAATGTTAAGCGTTCTTGAGCCATTGTGTCACGGTCTCTAATTGTAAACGTATGATCAATTGTAGATTGTTCATCAACTGTAATACAGAATGGTGTACCAATTTCATCTTGACGACGATAACGTTTACCAATAGAACCTGCTTCATCATAGTCACAAGCAAAGTCATAAGATAAATCTTTACGAATTTCTTGTGCTAATTCACTATATGTTTTTCTTAATGGAAGAACTGCACATTTCATTGGCGCAAGAACAGGATGGAAATGCATTACAACACGTGTATCTCCAGATTCTAATTGTTCTTCATCATAAGCATCTGTAAAGAACATGAAGAATAAACGTTCTACACCAAC
>CAVAZS010000087.1:0-9743 GCA_963593385.1 Lachnospiraceae bacterium
CATATTTGCACCACTGAATTATACTGAAGACACTTTTTATGTCAACCAAAAAAGTGCATTTTCTAAACGTTTTCATAAAAAAAGCAAATATTTTTAAATATCTGCCTTTGTCTTTTCTATTTTTCTTCTTTTCCCTTTAATCATTAACTCATTTATTGTCATATCTTTTTCATATATGAGTACGGTTGAATAATTATCTTGTATATCTAATGTACCAATTTTTTCAAAAGGATAAACTGTACATAATGCACCAATAATATCTTTCGGTCTAATTTTATCTTTTCTTCCACAACGAATGAGTAACTTCGTTACATCTGTTTTCTTTTCTTTTTCTTTTTCAATTGTTTTTGTTAAACTACCTACTTTTTTTGTTTGAAATTCATATGGTTCAAAGTTATTTATGCAATATTTGCCCACTTGATGTTCTAAATCACTTTGATTTAATAATACAAGTACATTTCCACTACTTGTATTATGTGCTGTTCTACCAGAACGATGAATGAATGTTTCAATGTCTTCAGGTAATTCATAATGAACAATATCAGATACATCTTGTATATCCATTCCTCTAGCTAAAGCATCAGTTGCGACTAATACACGAATCTTACCTTCTTTAAAATCTTTTAATACAGCAAGTCTTTTTCTTTCGTTATATATACTAGAGAATGCAGAACATAAAATATTTCTTTGTTTTAATTCTTTTGTTAAAATCATTGCACTTTCTTTATGACTAACAAAGACAATACAAGAAGTAATTTCTTTTGTCTTAAAATAAGTAAATAAAGTATTTAGTTTATCTTCTGTTTCTACATAACTAGCACTTATTGCTTCATTTACTTTTGCTTCATCAAGAGAGATGATTTGTGTGTCGCTAGAAATAAAACGTTTTACTTTATCATTTATTGTTGCAGAATATAAGCTCATATTTGCATTAACTTTATTTAATAACGATGCCGTTTCTTCATATTGTCCTGTAGAAATAATTTGATCTGCTTCATCTAATACAAGTCGCTTTACAGAGTTAACTTGTAAATAGCCTTGTTCATATAAATCAAGTAATCTTCCTGGAGTACCTATCACAACTAATGGACGATGCTTTAAAGAATTAATATGTTTACTAATAGGAATTCCTCCAATACAAGTTACGATAGGGATACGTGTATAAGAAGCTAATTTCTTTGCTAAAGTACTTGTTTGCATAGCTAGTTCTCTTGTTGGAGAAATAATTAGTAATTGTGTTTGATTACACTCTTCATCTATTTCTTTTAAAGCAGGATAAAGAAAAGCTAATGTTTTACCTGAACCTGTTTTTGCTTGTAAAGCAAATGAAATATTCTCTTCAAACTTTTGATAACTTATTTCTTGAACAGGTCTAAGCTCATAATAGCCTAATTCTTTCATTGCTTTTTCTATTGGATTTACAATCATTTGTTCCTCATCTTTTCTTTAGTGAATAGCCTAAGAAGCCACCACATAATCCACCAATAATATGTGTAAATTGTGAGATATTGTCACTTGCAAATATAGCAGAATAGACTTCTTGGCCTAGATAGATAAATAATACTAATACAAATGTTAAAGGAAGTGTTCCTGATTTCATTGAAGTCATTGAACTCATCACAATCATCATGAATACAATTCCACTAGCACCTAGTAGCCCAGTTCTAAATAACAGATTATTGAGGACTCCCGTAATAAATGCTGTAGCTAAAATGCATAGTAGCATATTTTTAGAACCATACTTTTCTTCTAACATTGGACCAAGTAATAGTAGTAACATCATATTATTTGTATAATGTTGAATACTAGAATGTCCTAATACATGTGTAAATAGGCGTACATACATTAATGGATCAGTCAAAGAACTACGATATGTAGAAAATAATAATGTATTTGATCTTCCTTGTGTAATTCCATTTAAAATTAATGCAATGAGTGAAATTAACGCAAATGTTAAAATCACCGGACTGTTATAACTAATTTTTTTCATTTTTACCTCATGATTTCTTTTGGATAATATAAACGATCATCTTTTAAGATAGGTCCTTTTACTAAGCTTTTTACTATTGCACTAGCAGAAGATATTTCTTGTATTTCGCCACCATGTTTTCTTACCCATATAGCATTTCCTGCATCGTTACTATATGGAACATATGGTTTTTGTCCTACTTCATCTTTTGCTAGATAATATTTAGGATCATATCCTTTTTCTTTTAATATCTTTTTGATTTGTTTTTCGCTATCGCTAGTGTTATCCATATAATCAAATAAATTACGATTTAAGATACGACTTGCAAAATCTCTTAAGATTTTATCGTCACTCTTAGATAGCAAATAGAATCCATAGCTACATGCATATTCATCTAATGCATAATATTCTTCTAAAGTTAATGGTCTCTTCTCAATTAATGGATATAACTCTTTAATTGTTTCAGGCACTTTATTTACTTTTGCTAAATCACGATATCGATTAAATGTCTTTAATAGTAAATTTTCAAAGCTACGAGCTACAGGATGATAATATACTTGCCAATACATATGATATCTAGCCATGATGTAGTTTTCCACAGCATAGACACCACTTTCTTTTATAACAATTAAATTATCCGATACTCTTAATGTTCTTAGAATTCTTTCTAAATCAAATTCACCATATTTTGTCCCAGTGCAATATGCATCACGTAAAAGATAATCCATTCTATCCGCATCTAGTTGAGCACTGACTAGTTGCGTTAATAGTGGATTAGTAGAAGCATGACGAATAATATCTGCAACATCTTTTGCTAAACCTGTCTTAGCATTTTCTAAGATTTCTGTAATCTCTGTATTTTCTTCAATAATTCTACACGTATATTCTTCATGACTCATTCCACTAATTTGTTCAAATGCATGAGAATATGGACCATGTCCTATATCATGAAGTAATCCTGCTAACATGACGGTTACTTTTTCATCTTCCGTTAAAGAATTAGCGATATCAGGCACTTCACTAACCATTCTTCTAACAATTTCATAGACACCTAAGGAATGGGCAAATCGTGTATGATCTGCTGTATGATAAACCATATATGCCCCACCTAGTTGTCTAATTCTACGAAGTCTTTGAAACCATTTAGAATTAATACACTTCCAAACTACATCATAATTTACATGAACATATCCATGAACTGGATCACGTAAAACCTTTGTCTCACTTGTTTTTAGAAACATAAAAAAGGTCTCCTTTTGCTTATATATTAGCATGGAAACCCTTTATTTTAGCATTCTTCAAGTAAAACAACAGCTTGAGCAAGCACTCCTTCTTGTCTTCCGACAAAGCCAAGTCCTTCGCCACGAGTTGCTTTAACAGATATTTTATCTATATCGCATTCTAATGCATCCGCAAAATTTTGACGCATTTGTTCAATATGTGGTGCCATCTTTGGCTTTTCGATTAGGATTAAGCTATCTACATTACCTATCTTATATCCCTTATCCTTCATCATTTTCCCTACTTCTTTAAGAATGATGATAGAGTTTACACCTTCCCATTTAGGATCAGTATCAGGAAAATGATGCCCTAGATCTCCTAGAGCTAGAGCCCCAAGAATTGCTTCTGCTACAGCATGCGTTAAAGCATCCGCATCACTATGTCCAAGTAATCCTTTTTCGTATGGTATTTCTACACCACCTAATATTAATTTTCGATCATCCGCAAAACTGTGAATATCTGTTGATTGTCCTATTCTCATTTATGTTCCTCATAGCCAACTTTCTTTTCTTCAATTTTAAGCCAATTACTAGCAAAATAATAGATTGAAGTAAATGCAGCAGCTAATACCCAAGTAAAGCTATAACACCAACCAATAACAGAAATATCTGTAGCGTGAGGAATAATGATAGCTAGATAAATTTGTCTAATTACGACAAATGAAGCAATAGAAGTTACCATTGGTACACTACTTCTACCTGAAGCTCTTAAAGCACCAGAATACATTTGATGGAAACATAAGAAAATATAGAATGGACACATAATTCGCAAAATGATTGTTCCATTTTCAATTACTTCTTGATCTGGTGAGAATATTTGCATTAAGTTATTTGAGAAGATAAATACTAATATTCCTAAAGATACAACAATGGATATAGACATAACTAGTGATGCTCTAACACCATGTTTAACACGATCAAATTTTTTTGCACCTAAGTTTTGACCACAGAATGTCGTAATGGCAAGCATTAAGCTATTTACAGGTAATCCCATAAAGTTATCAATCTTATTTGCACAAGAATATCCTGCAACACCAGCAGAGCCAAAACGATTGATATAAGCCATAACGATAAGGTTAGAGAATGATACAATCATACCTTGGACGCCAGCAGGAACACCTATTTCGACAATCTTTAGTAACATTTCACGATTCATTCTTAGTTTAGCTAAAGTTACTTTATATTCTTTCTTTGTACCAAATAATACAAATAGAACAAGTAACATACTAATACCTTCACTGATAATTGTTGCCCAAGCTGCACCAGCAACACCCATATTTAAATTGTGTACAAAGAAGATATCTAAAAAGACATTTAATACAGATGTAGCCATTAAGAAATATAGTGGATTCTTAGAATCACCTACTGCTTGTAATATACCCGTACCAGCATTATATACAGTCACAAATATAGATCCTAGGAAATAAATAGAAAGATAAGCATCCGCATCTTGATAATAGTCACTTTGTGTTCCTATCCATCTTAAGATATAAGGACTCATAAAATAACCAAATACAAGTAAGACAATGCCAAATAAAAATGAGAATAGTAAGAAAGTATGTATTGCAATAGATTCTTCTTCTGTTTTACGTGCTCCATAGTATCTAGAAACTACTACTCCTGCACCTGTCGCTAGACCTTGGAAGAAGGCAATTAACAAGTTAATAATTGGAGTACTAGCACCTACTGCTGCTAGTGCTGATTTACCAACATAGTTACCTACTACAACAGAGTCAATTGTGTTATACATTAATTGAAAGAAGTTACCTAGTAATAAAGGTATAGCAAACATCGCTATCTTTTTATAAATATTACCAGTTATCATTAATCCATTTTCTTTTTCCATCACTAATCCCCCTAAAAATTTATGTATTTAACTATTCTAATCCTAGTCGTCCAAAATTCAAGATATTCGCATATAATTTATTTACGATGAAAATATACTTACCTGATGAAATCAAAACATGTATCGATTTATTAAATTCAAATCATTTTGAATGTTTTGTGGTTGGTGGAGCAGTTAGAGATGCTTTATTAAATAGACCGGTCCATGATTATGATATTTCTACTAATGCTAAACCTAGTGATATGCATAAAGTTTTTAAAGACTATCTTGTTTTAGATACAGGTATAAAACATGGAACAGTGACGGTAATCATTAATCATGTTCATATTGAAGTGACAACTTATCGTATAGAAACAAGTTATAGTGATCATCGTCACCCTGATAAAATTTCTTTTTCTACTAGTCTAAAAGAAGATTGTGCAAGACGTGACTTAACCATTAATGCTTTAGCTTATCATCCAGATTTAGGTATACAAGACTTTTTTCGTGGAATAGATGATTTAAACCAGCATATTGTTCGTACAGTAGGTAATCCAAGTGATCGTTTTAATGAAGATGCTTTACGTATTTTAAGAGCGATTCGTTTTGCAGCTCAACTTGATTTCACAATTAATTCTTCTACAACATATGCAATTATGAGTCACAAAGAAGATCTTAACTTAATCGCTAAAGAAAGAATTACAGAAGAATTTATCAAAATTATGACGAGTGAAAAACCAGGTATATATTTATATAACTATAAAGAATTATTTGCTGTATTTATACCAAATATGATGTCACTTACGCAAAATCAAGCTACTAGCATTGATACATCAAAAAATAATCTTATTGTTCGTTTATCTGTTTTATCTTTTTTTCTTGGCATAGATTCACTTAAAAACCTAAAGCTACCAAATAAAACTGTTTCTACGATTAACTTATTTTTGAAGTATGCGAATTTACCATTAAATACAACATATGATTTAAGATTTCTTTTATATGTTTTAAGTGATACTTATAATGATTATCTATCTTTTAAATCAATCATTGAACCTACTTTTAATCATGAATTTATACAACATGAACTCGCACAAATTCATCAAAGAAATGATTGTACTTCTATAAAACAACTCACTATTACTGGCAAAGATTTACAAGATATCAAGATTAATGGTTCAGCAATAAAAGAGACTTTAGTTGCTTGTTTACTTAAAGTTATGAAAGAAGAATTAACAAATAATAAAAAAGAGCTTCTAGACTATGCTAGAAAGCTCAATTCTCTCTAATCTATTCTTCTGTTACAGTTTCTTCTTCCACTACAGGATTTTCTTCTTGTGAATCATCTTGTTGTTGAGTAGTTCTAGTTGTTAAATATCCACCCTCTAAAGTTGATTTAGCATAAATTTTATCATTAGAGTTACCGCTACTATAATTCGCTAATTTTTCACACTTAAAGAACATGTTTTCTGATGAAGTCACTAAAGAAGTATCAAATGTACTAACATTAATATATTGTAAATTCTCATCTCCATAGAACATTTGTGACATATTTGTAACTTTGCTTGTATTAAAACTACTTAAATCTAAAGACAGTATTGAAGTAGACCCAGCAAACATTAGTGACATGTCTGTAACATTCGATGTATCAAAATTTCTTAAATTAGCAATATCGTTTAAGCTTGAAGTGCCCAAGAACATAGACGACATATTTATAACATTGCTTGTATCAACATTGCTAAAATAAATTCCTAAAATCTTACTACAAGAGCTAAACATCTGTGAACTATCTTCATTGAAGATTATCTGTTTATTTTTATTTTGTGTACTTATCTTATATGTATTTCCATACACCCAACCAACTATAGCATCACTATCATTCGCTGATAAATCTGTTATAGTAACGCCTGTTGGAGCTACATCACTTGTAAAATCAACATAGACAACACTTGTCCCTGCATTCTGTATAATCGTTTTTATTTCTGATCCTTTTTTCAAAACATATACTTTTTCCAACCAGTATGCATAGATAGTAGAAACACTCTCACTAACTACAGAACTATCTGTGATTTCTTCACCATCAGTTTCTGCTGTATACCAACCAATAAATTTATAACCATCTTTTGTTGGTTCAGGTAGTTCACCATAGGAATAACCCTTTTCTAAAACTACATTCTGAGTATCTGAATCGTCACTGAATTTACCACCAGTTGCATCTAATGTAATTGTCTTTAAGTCCATATACATATATCCGCCACCCGCAACAGCTGTAGCTTTTGCTACATCTACTGAATCCGCTTTATAGTTTGGTAATTTTGCACAACTTGCAAACATATTTGCTGAGTCTGTTACAGAAGTTGTAACAAAATAATCAGACTTAGCGTAAATCTTTGACAAATTACTGCATCCAGAGAACATTTCTCTCATATTCGTAACATCTTTTGTATAGATATAATCATCAAAGGTAATCGATGTGAGATTTGTTTTATCTTTAAACATTGCAGAGCTATCTGCATTAAAGATCATCTTTTGTTTAGTAATTTGTGTACTAATATAGAAAACATTATTATCATCTAGCCAACCTACAACAGCTGACTCAATAACTGATAAGTCTTTTAATGTAACTCCTGTTGGCGCTGTTGCATCTGTAAATACAACACTTGTAGCTTCATCTGGGATCAACTTATTTATTTCAGCTCCTGTTTTTAGAGTTAAATTAGACCATTGTGCATATAGTGTAATATCAGTATCACTATCCATAATATCTGTTTCTAATACTTTTGTTCCACCAGTTGGTGCGGTATACCAACCAATAAAATCTTTTCCTCCATTAGTTGCTGTTGGGAAACTATTATTCAAAAAATAAGTTTCATTATTTTTTAATGCAAAATATGTATTATAAGATCTTCCTTTTTCAACAAGTAAGGTTGTACTTGTAACTTCTGTTGTACCTTTACTATTGTTTAATGTACCGCCATTTGCATCAAATGTGACAGTTTTAGGATTTATATAGAAATTTCCACCATCTGCTATAGATTTACACCATTCTCCACCTTCAGGTAAAAATGGATAAACTGGATAGTGCGGTAAACTCTTACATAAGCTGAACATGTATCTGCAGTCTGCTTGTGTTACGACAAAACTATCACTTACGATAATCGTACTTAAACTTGTGCAATTATAGAACATCTCAGTCATACATGTAACTTTAGAAGTATCAAAGGCTGATAAATCAACTTTTTTCAGCGGATGGAAAGCGAAAAACATATGATCCATATTTGTAACATTACTTGTACTAATTACACCATGTCCAAAATCTATTTCTTCTGCAGAAAGTGTATTTGAATCCAAAGTACGTCCATTAAACATTAAATAACAATTACTATTAAAATCTATTATTTTACTTTTTGATTGTGAAGTGATATATAGCGTTTTGTTTTCTGAATCATACCACGCGACAACATCATCAGTTTGTTTACCATTAGAATCAATCGATACACCTACTTTTTCTCCAGAATAATCTGATGGAATAGGATCTTGTGTAAACACTATTTTCGTTGCTTCATGACCGATTGGTGCTATTAATTCATTAAAATCTCTACCTGGCGCTAATGTCACATAAGTTAATGGTTCAAAATGAGCATATAAAGTAATATTCGTTGTTACTTCATATGGAGTAGTAAGGTTATCAACTCTTGTACCACCACTTGCTGCTGTATACCAACCTTGAAATTCTTCATTTTCTTTTGTAACATTAGGGAAATCTACTAATTTATCACCTTTATTTTTAGTTGTTGATCTCCAACTTGTACCATCATCAAACGTTCCACCGTTAGCACTGTAGTAAACATTTTTTGCTTTCTTTTCAATTTCTAGCTTTACATCTGTATTTTTAGTAACTTCTCCCGTATATGTAATACCAGTAAAGTCTTTATCAACATATGTATCTGTAAAGTTAGTACTTTTTGTAATATTTTTTATTTCATATTTTGTTCCACGAGGTACATATTGAAGAACTAAATCAGCAGTTCCTGTCTCCCCCCCCATAGCGTTCACCGTTAATCGTTAAAACATAACTTAATGCACTTGGAACATAATTATTATCTTCAGTTAGATATGCACCAACATTGAATTCATAACATTCTACATCAGTAAAAGTAAAAGTTAGTGTATCTGTATATTCTCCATTTGTCACGCTGCTAGTATTATCAACAGATAAAGTTAGTGTTTTATCGATTTTTCCATATTGTGCTGGGTCTTCATATTCAAACATACCAGAAGGAAATTTCAAAACAGAGTTTGAAGTTATTGTGTCATTTCCATCTTTTATTGTATAAGGAATGTTATCTGTACCATTTGTAAGATTAAATTTACCCGTAGAATCCGTGTGAGAAGAGCTAACACTAATTTGTAATTGATGTAACGCTTTGTTTACTTGACCACCAATGTGCAAACTCCCTGTTCCATTAGACGCATCAATTGTAGTTGTTGCTGGTATTGTTACTTCATATGTAGGTATATTTTCTTCATTTGAATCTGCTGTTTCTCCTGTTGCGTTTACACTTTGCATATAAAAACCACATGCAAAAGAAGCTGGAATTAGTGTATATAATAATATCTTTCTTAAATTAATCATGTTCCTTCTTCTTTCTAGCAGTTAAAAGTATGCATA
>CAVAZS010000088.1:0-9631 GCA_963593385.1 Lachnospiraceae bacterium
ACAGATACATGTGGAAATGTATTTGATAGATGGGGTAATAAGATTTATGAAGCTACAAGTTGTAATGTAGGTGGTTATAACTTAGTTAGAACAGATTCAAAAGATTAATAGATTGTAAGGCAATGCATACCAAAACATTGCCTTTTATTTTGAGTAATATAGCATTACTTTTCACCTGTCGTATTTATTAAGCAAATCCCTAAAGAAAAGCCTTATGACTGTGGTAAAATAAATGAAACTTTGAGGGAAGAAATTATGGGAAAGTATATAAAAAAATTAGTCAGTATCTTAATAGTGATTACAACTATATTAGCATCTAGTATTACATATTCTAGACTTGTACAAGCTGAAGAATCAGATACACAAGAATCAACAGATGTTATTGTATATGTGTTTAAAGGCGATGAGGTTCATGAAATTAAGGATAATGTTATTTCCTGGTTAAATCATTATGGAAATGAAGTAGGAGGTTATACCTTTGTTTTAAATCAAGATCTTGAGATTTCTGCACCATTGTATGTCAATAAGACTTGGACGATAAAAATGAACGGTCATAAGATTTATCGTACTTTAAGTTATGCAGTAGATAATGGCGAAATATTTAATATAGAAGCTTATACAACTTTAAACCTATATGGCACTGGTGATTCTAGAGTTCCAGGAAGCTCTGACAGTGTTCAAAACACTGAATTTACATATTGGGGATATAGAAAAGATGACTCTACTTCCGCATTTGCTAAGGACGAACTAACAGTCACTGCGGGTGGTCTACTTACAGGTGGTTATACTACCAATAATGGTGGTGCAATTTATTTGCGTCATGATTCAACATTAAACTTATATAATGTTGCCATAAATGGTAATACCAATTTAAACAGCGAAAAAGGCGGTGGTGCAATCTACACCGAAGGATCAAACTGTACAATCAACATGGATAATTCCCATATTGATCATAACTATAGTGCACACCATGGCGGTGGTATTTATATTTCAAAGAATTCATCCGCAACAATCAATATGAAGGAATCCACAATTGATTACAATATTGCTAAATATTTTGGTGGTGGTATTGAAGCAGAAGGTAAAATAATCATCAATGGTGATATAAGTAATTACCATTCATCTGTTTCTCATAATTACTCAAATAGTTGTGGTGGTGGTATCTATTTAAGTGGTTATTGCGATAACAGTGAAATTAGAAAAATCAATATTAATAACAACTATGCTAATAGTCCTTGTGGAGGAATATATATTAATTGCGAAAACACAAGACTCGCTGATGTTACAATCAACGATAATACCGCAAAAGGAT
Source organism: Lachnospiraceae bacterium (assembly GCA_963593385.1). Classification (GTDB taxonomy): domain Bacteria; phylum Bacillota_I; class Bacilli_A; order Erysipelotrichales; family Erysipelotrichaceae; genus Bulleidia. The sequence continues at coordinate 1,313 of CAVAZS010000088.1, forward strand.
TTGCAGGTGGAGTTTATGTAGATGATGATGGAACAGTATTTATAGATTGCAAAATCACAGGGAATAAAACTCTAAAAGGTGAAGATGGTAAAGATTGTTATGCTGGTGGTATGTATGTCTTTACAAGATATGACATTACAATGAACGGCAAATGTGTTGTAGAAAATAACTATAACAGTGAAGGTAAAGCAGATAACGTTTATTTAAATGATGCTTGGATTTTTGGTCAAGCTTATATTAAAGGTAAATTAGCTGATGGAGCTCGTGTTGGTCTAAATTGTGATTCTACCCGTAGTCAAAAGATTGGTATTAATATTGAAGACTATATTGATGGTAGATATTTCTTAGATAGACCAGAAAATTTGCATTTATACTACAAGAAAAATGATAAAGAACTCTATCAGGAAAGTGGAGAAAGTCGTAAATATACATTAACTGTTAATGGTGTAGATATTGGGGATTATTACCAAGGTAAAACTGTTACTATTTCTGATAATAACAAAGATTCAGAAAAGATATTCTTAAATTGGGATACTACACACGCTAAAGGATTAGACTATATTGATATACCAAAAGAAGAACAAGTATTTACGATTACTATGCCTGGTAATGATGTAAGTATAGATGCAAATTATCTTGACCGTTTAACTAGTCTAAACCTAACAATTATTGAAGATAGTCCTACTGCAGGAAGCTATTTACCAGATTCTGTTAAATATACATATGGACCAGACGAACAAAGTCGTTGGTCATGGGATGTTGAATGGTATGAAGTTAATGATGATAAGACATTAACACCTACTTCAGGAAGAGCAAATTATGATACAACTTATGCGTTTAAGTTCCAATTAGCTAAAGATATTAGTAAAGGTTTAGTTTTCTCTGATTCTATCAAACCTGAAAATATAACAATTAAATTTACGGATAAAGAAATTACAGCTTCTTCTGTATCAATAGATGACGCAGGTACATTAACAATTATCTCGGATTATCTTACAACTGAATCAAAAGTAACTACTGTTACATCTTTTGATGAAGAATATGTTACTGTTCTAAAAGGAATAGGAGCAGAAGATTTCATTAACCTTTTACCAAGTATAGCTATTGGTACAGATACAGATGGTAATAAAGCTGTCTATACTGTAGATAAAGATAGTATTACTGATGATACGATAGCTAAATTAATAGAAAATGAGAAAGTTATGAAAAGTGGTACGATAAGTTTACCTGTAACTAAACCTGAAGGTGTTGAATTTGCGGATACTGCAATATTCAATGTAACAATAACTGTAGTTGACGATATACCTACACCAACTATCGCTACTCCTACAGTCACAAAAGAAAGTAACTATTATTCTGGCACAAGCTTAAACTTTGAAGCTTCTACTACAACTGAAGACGCTACAATCCACTACACAATTGATGGTGGTGAAACACAAACATATAGTGCTGATACAGGTCTTTCTCTAACTACTAATCCTGAAACTGCTAGTTCATTCTTTGTGAATGTATGGGCTGAAAAAGATGGTAACACTTCTGATACATTGCACCTATGGTATATTCTTGACGCAAGAACAAAGAAAAATGTAACAATTAATTGTAGTGATACTTCATTAGTACCTGAAGGAGAAGAAGCTTGGAGTGATACTGAAACAAAGAGCTATTATACAGGAACTAGAGTAACAGTATATGCACCTACGGTTGAAGGAAGAAAATTCCAAAAATGGGTATACACAAAAGATGGTCAAACAGTAGAATCTACAGAATTGTATTTTACATTTGAATCATTATCTAAAGATGAAATAATAGAAGCTATCTATAATCCTGTAATGACTTCAATTAGTTTCAATGTACCTTATCCTCAAGCTACTGAATCATTAGCTACTAAAGAAGATATAACAGTCATTGCGACTCTTGCAGGTAAGACAACAGATATTACTAAATATTTTGATTTAGATAATTTATCTTGGATACCTAATGATGAAATCGCTGATTATGATACAAGCTATACCGTAAAGCTTCCAATATTACATAACATTGAAGGATCTAAGTTTGCTCTAGCAGATAAACTAGTAGTCATGGTCAATGGGAATACAGATAAGAGATTAATTGTTAATCTAGATAGTACTAGAGAAAACGCATATGTAACATTCCCTGAAACTGAAGCTAAACCATATGAACCTACACCAACACCTACTGTTACATCTGAAACAAAGAAGAAAGATAGTGGATGGGATGATGGTGGACCATTCACAACAGATTCATGTGGAAATGTCTTTGATAGATGGGGTAATAAAATCTATGAAGCTACATCTTGTAATGTAGGTGGATATAATTTAGTAAGAACAAACACAAAAGATTAACATGATTAAAGGCAATGCTTATCAAAACATTGCCTTTTCTTTTAGTCTTCTAATAAGATTCGATCATCATTTAGTTCTTCACTAAAACGAGTCATTAAATCTTTTACATTCATTTCTTTCTTTTCTTTTTCCGTTAAATCTAAGATAACTTTTCCACTATGCATCATGAGTGTTCTATTTCCTGTAGCTAGAGCCATCTTCATATTGTGTGTAATCATTAAACAAGTCATATGATTATCATTCACAATTCTACTAGTTAACTTTAAGATTTTCTCTGCTACTACTGGATCAAGAGCTGCAGTATGCTCATCAAGAAGTAATATCTTAGGTGGTACGATTGTGGCCATAAGAAGAGTTAATGCTTGTCTTTGTCCGCCAGATAATAACCCTACTTGTGTATTCAAACGATCTTCTAAACCTAAATCTAATTCTTTTAGTTTTTCTATGAAATTCGCTTCATCTTTTTTACTAATACGAGAAAAGATATTTGTTTTATTTTCAGCACGCATATAGGCAAGAGCTAAGTTTTCTTTGATTGTCATATGTGGTGCTGTACCACGCATTGGATCTTGAAATAACCTACCTATATACTTACTTCTTTTATAATCAGGAATACTTGTTATATCTTGATCATCTAAGATAATCTTACCTGAATCTGGTAAAAAGTTACCTGCAATACAATTAAATAATGTTGATTTACCTGCACCATTAGAACCTATGATTGTAATAAAATCGCCATCATTAATTGTTAGAGAAAAATCATTTAAAGCTTTCTTTTCATTCACTGTACCTACACCAAACGTCTTTGATATGTGTTCAATATTTAGCATATGATTTTCCCCTTCTTTGTGTCTTTTAGATAAGGTATAGCTATTGCTAGTGTTACAACTAGTGCTGTCATAAGTTTTAAGCCTTCAATAGGAATAATATGTGATTGTAAGATAAATGCATAAATGCAACGATATACTACATTCCCTATAAAACAAGCTAATATATTTCTACCTATAGATTTCTTACCATTAATTAATGTTTCACCAATAATGAGTGTTGCTAGACCTACTGTTACAATACCAGTACCAGCATTAATATCAGAACTTTTTTGTAGTTGTCCAGCTAGTGCACCACTTAAACCTGTTAAAGCATTTGATAAGATTAAGCCAATCATAATTGTAAATTTAGGATTAATTGATGAAGCACTAACCATATCTTGATTATCCCCTGTTGCTCGAATCGATAAACCAAGTCTAGTAGATAAAAACCACTTCATCATAAGCATTACAAGAATAACGATGCATAAGACTAGAACAATAGTATTCCAAGAACCTGCTAATCCTGTTTTCTTAAATAATGTAAAGATTGTTTCACTCTTTAATAAAGATAAATTAGAACTCCACCCCATAGCCATTAGATTTACTGTATATAGTCCTGTATTTGTGACAATACCAGCTAATATTGAAGGAACACCAAGTCTAGTTTGTAATATAGCAGTTACTAATCCTGCTACGCCTCCTGCTAGTATTCCCATAAATATACCTAAGACTGGATTACCACTTGCCGCAAAGCTAACAGATACTGCCATACCTAATACAAAGCATCCATCTGTTGTTAAGTCTGCTATACCTAATACTCTATAACTAAGAAATAAAGCTAAGGCAACAAATGAGTAAACACATCCTAGTTGTAATGCTGTTTGAATAATATACAGCATGTATTAGTCCTCACTAGTTTCTACTTCTGTAACTGTTCCAAATTCTTCAAATACACTAGCGTCTAGTCCAAGTTTTGCACTTGTTTCAGAGTTAACAGTAATGATTCCACCAGGCATTACTTCATAGCTTCCTTTATAACCTGTCGCATCAATTCCTTCACTCATTGCTAGATACGCTAAATCTGCTGTTTCTTTACCAAGTTCTGTATAATTAACACCACATGTTGCAAATGCACCATTTCTTACAAATGAATCAGCACCTGTATAATGAGGAATACCTGCATCTGCTAAATCTGTAGCGATAGATAATTCACTAGCCATAACAACATTATCTGTTGGCGTAAATACTGCATCTACGCCACTAGCAATCAAAGATGCACAAGCTTGTCTAATTTCATCATCTGTATTACCTGTAGCTTCTACATATTCAATACCCTTTTCATCAAGATATGCTTTAGCTTCCGCAATAGGTTTTTCACTATTTGCTTCAGACATAGAATATAGTAAGCCAACTTTCTTTGTGTCCGGATTAGCTTTAAAAATCATTTCCATAATTTGATTTGTATTTAATGCATCACTAGTACCTGTTACATAATCAATATCTGTTAGTTCAGCAGCTTCTGGATCAGAAATAGCCGCAAATACAACTGGAATATCACCAGAACTCGCAACTGTCATTGTTTGAGCAGCTAAAGTAGCGATAGGAATAATAACATCTACATCATCACTAACTACTTGTGAACCGATTTGTTGTAATGTAGTTTGATCATTTTGTCCTGAATAAACTTCACCATATTCAATTGTGACACCATCACGTTCACTAATTGCGTCGAGTTCTTCACATATTGCATTCGCAATTTCATCAAGTGATGCATGATCTAGTTGTTTAACAATCGCAACTTTATAAGTTTTTGTACTACTAGATTCAGTTGAAGTTGGTGTTGTTGCAGAAGAAGCTGTAGAACAGCCAAGAAGTGTTGTAGAAATTAATCCTACTAAAGATAAAGTAAATAGTTTTTTCATGTGAATTCTCCTCCTTTTCTGCATTTTCTTTGTGATAAGCAAAAAACGCTCATCCTATCTAAGGACAAGCGTTATAACCTGCGGTACCACCTTAATTAGAAGAATATCTTCTCTCTCTTATAGAAAATGCAATCACATTCCCTGTCCTCTAACGCTGACATTGCGTCTGAACGTACTTGCCTAAGCTTTCATTCAGCCCTCCTAGGTCCATTTGCATAGCGCTTAATTGTCGATTTCCACCATCACGACTCTCTACGAATTGCTTTCTATGTTTGATCTCCCAGTCATCGGTTTGTATGTCTAAAAATATACGCTCATGTTTTTGATGCGTCAATACTATTTTCAAAAATAATGAAATATTTTCAGAAAAAGAATACCTTCTTATTCAGAAAAGTATTCTTCTAATGTTAAGCCTGAGTCATAGACTTTTTTCGCTAGTTCTTTACCAACATAGCGATAATGCCAAGGACTATAAATAACGCCTGTTATATCTTTCTTATTTTCAGGATATCTTTCTATATAACCATACTGATATGCATTTTCTTTTAACCATGTATATAAACTACTACTAGCAAAACATGCATTTAAATCGCAATTACCATTTGCTACACCTATATCTACACTTAAGCCTAATTGGTGTTCACTTAATCCTGGTTTATCATCAATTCCCTCAGCCCATTCTTCACCATATTCTTTTGCATAATATTCATAAAGTGTTATTTGTTCACTATATGATCTATATCCTGATATGATTCTCATGTTTAATCCTGAAGAACTAGCCGCATCATACATATCTAATAAATCGTTATAAGCATCTTCTCTTAAAGAATAGACATTGCTGACAGTAATTCTAGAACTATCTAATGTTACTAGATTATCTGGAATATAATCTTCCCCTATAGGATGATCTGCATTCACAATACGATATAAGCTATCATCACTTGTTGTATCATAAATCACAGGTGTAGGCGTTGGTTCTATTGTTGGAGCGATTGTAACTTCAGCTGTAGCAACAGGCGCAACTGTTGGTTGAATCTTTTCACTATCTTTAGTAAAAATACTCATCACAATTAAATATATAAGCCCAAGTACAATACATCCACATAGTACTAATGCTGTGATTACTTTTGTTTTAAATCCCTTATCCATACAACATTAATTTTATATTTTCTAAAAAAGAATGAAAAGTAAGAACCCATTATTTATTGAGCAATTTCGCTTTAATAGCTGTATATTTCTTCTCTGGTATAGGTATTCTTGTGCCATCTAATAATGTTAAGTTAAATCTTTCAATCTCTTTCACATGTATTGGATTAACAAGATAACTAGAATGACAACGAATTAAATATCCTTTTGTTATACTTTCCAAATCAGTTACTCGATTAATACATTCAAATGTATGTGTATTTAAATGTATTAAACTATGATTCTTTTTACTTTCGATATATACAATTTGATTAGGACTAGTATAAAGTATCGATCCTTTTACCCCTTTAAAAAATAACTTGCTAGATAAATCAGTATATAGTGTCATTTCTTGATGATTTTCTAAATAATGTACAGGATAAATATTATCTCTAGTATCATAATCAATTGAATTTGATATATGTAAAAAACGAATAAGTGGTTTACCTTTTTCTATACACCAAGTAAATGATATTCTTTGATGTACACGATTTGTTCCACCATCTGGCCAAAATGTATCAACCATAAATGTGAGTAATACTTCTAAACAATGACTAGATACTACTAATGGTGTAGCTGTTAAATTATCCACGGCAAACTTTAATATATGTTCTTCTTTACCAAAAGATTCCACTAAAGCTTCCCTTGTACGAATCATTTGATTTTTAGCAGGTCCTAACCACAAAACATCTTCATGACAATAATCTAAGAATGGTTGAATATCATTTTCATAATATTTCGTTAATAAGTTCGCTGTAAGTGTTGTTAATTCTTGTGTATTCATAGCTCTCCTTTATAAGTTATTTTCTTTATAAAACAAGTTATTTTTCTAAATCGTATTGTAAGCATTTATATATGTCAATAAGATTATTTTTAAGAAAGTGTTGGGAAAGATTATGAAAAAGAAATTATTAAACTTGTTTATTGCATTATGCATATCGTTTTGTTTTATACCTAGAAATATTGTTTCTGCACAAGATTTTACAGGTTGGACAAAACTTACTGCAGATTATAGTGGAAAAACCCTTTCTAGCGGTAATTATTATCTAGATAGCGATGTAACATTAACTAAAGGGCTTACAATCGATTCAGGCCAAACCGTTATCATAGATTTAAATGGTTATGTTCTTAGTTTATCTTCCAACGTAATTTCATTAATAGGGCAGAAACATTGGTCTAATAGTAGTGCTAAACTAACTATCCAAGATAGTAATCCAAATAGAGTACATAACGATACAAATTTATCATCTGGTGGTGTAATTAGTAATGGTAGCCTTGAATTTGGAACTTCAAATTCAGATGATAAAACAACTCTATTTATGACTGGTGGAACATTAGAAAATAACACAAAAATAAAGAGTTATGATTCTGCCTCTTTATTTATCAGCGGAAGTGCAAAAATATTCTCTACTGGTTTAGAAGATGCTTCTCCAGCACCAGAACTAACTATATACGCTAATGGTGGGGATATTTATTCTGAAATAGTTTCTTACAAGATCAATATAGTTAGTACTGAACCCACAGTAACTTCTTTCCATGGCAAAGTATATAGCAGTAATATCACAGCTGGAATTTTTTATAACTTGGATTCAAGCTCAACAATTAATGGCAAAACGGTCACATTTAAAAATGGTGATAATGTTTATGCAACACAAGTTGTTACTGAAGGTAGTAAAGCAACAAATATTGATGGTCAAACAAATTCAACACTAGTTTTCACAGGCTGGTGGAAGGAAGATGGAACTAAGTTTGATTTTAATACTGCGATTACTGAAGATATCACTATATATGCTGGTTGGATTGATCCTAAAGCTACTGGAGAAAAAGGTGATAAGGGTGACAAAGGAGATAAAGGTGACACTGGTCAATCTGCATATGATATTGCGGTAGAAAAAGGTTATGTAGGATCAGAAGAAGAATGGCTTGACAGCTTAAATGGTAGTAATGGTATTACTCCTGCATTACGTATCAATTCAGAAACAAATATGTGGGAAGTCTCATATGATAATCAAGCTACTTGGACTACTCTAAATATAGAAG
>CAVAZS010000089.1:0-9626 GCA_963593385.1 Lachnospiraceae bacterium
TAAGTATTATAGATAGAAAACTTCAATATAAGAATTTAGGATTAAAGAAAGTTAACATCTTTAAAGTTAAAGCTAGTCAATACAATCCAATAGATGGCACGTATAAAAAGAAAAAATTAAAAGATAGAATGATTCAATTATGTGAAGAAATTATAGTTCAAAGAGATTTATTAAGTGCTTATATCATTGCACATACAAATGATGATTTAGAGACAATAGATGTAGTTAGTTGTTATGATGAATTTAGTTCATTTAAACAACTTCAAGATATAGAGATACAAAGGTTAAGAGATACCAAGCAACTTAGTTGGTATATAAGTTAAGCAAATAAAAAAGAGGCTTAAAACCTCAAGTCGTTTGATACAACGGCTTTATAGAATATCCGAAAGCATATAACGACAAATGTGTTAATTAAATGCAGGCGTTAGTTAGTGAAGTGCAATCTTCTAGCAAGATGAGGATATTCATCTAGGCAAAAACAGTTAGGATTAATTCCTAGTAGAATTAAAGAAACTGTTGTAGGCTAGAACCCCGCGACTTTAGTTGTCGGGAGTATCAGAATCTAAAGTAGAAGTAATTGATGCATCACACTACTTACACCATGATAGTCCTGAACTAATCGCAAAAGAATATATCAATTGGTTCAAAGCTGTCATAACAAAATAATAAAAATCACCATAAACTAGTATCAAAGGTTTATGGTGATTTATTTCATTAGAAACATGAGGCAAATTATGAACAGTAAAACAATTAAAGCTTATTTATCTATCATTACATCAATGATTATATTTGGTACATTAGGAATATTCCGTAAAAGCATTACTCTTTCTTCATCAATGCTTGCTTGTTTTAGAGGATTACTTGGAAGTCTATTCTTACTTATTTTTGTTTATATCAAAGGAAATAAGCTACAAAAAATAGATTCTAAAAAACTAGCTTTATTATGTTTATCAGGTGGATTAATGGGTTTAAATTGGATGTTACTATTTGAAGCATATAACTACACTTCTGTTTCTATTGCGACAATGTGTTATTATATGCAACCAACGATTGTCATCTTACTTTCCCCACTAGTATTTCATGAAAAATTAACATCAAAGAAAATCATATGCGTTGTTGCTTCTATTATAGGTATGTTACTAGTTTCGGGTATCACTAGTGGTGAATCTTCACAATCAATTAATTTCAAAGGTATTCTATTTGGTTTAAGTGCTGCAATTCTTTATGCTTCTGTTGTAATGCTCAATAAAAAAATAATAGTGGATGATGTTTATGAGAAAACAATCATCCAACTATTTACTGCTGCGATTACATTAGTTCCTTATATTTTATTCACCGAAGATTTATCTACAATTAGCTTTAATACAACATCGATTATCATGACAATCTTTGTTGGTATTGTTCATACTGGTATTGCTTATGCTTTATATTTTGGTAGTATCAAAACACTAAAAACACAATCCATCGCAATACTAAGTTATATCGATCCTGTTTGTGCATTAATACTTTCTGCAATTATTTTGCATGAGTTGCTTACAATACAAGGAATAATAGGTGCTGTATTCATCATACTAGCTGCTATCTTTAGTGAATTAACAAGTGATTAATATCTTTTATTACTCTAAGTTTGTATATCCCATTAAATATTGATCTACTTCTTTAGCGCATCTTCTACCTTCATCAATTGCCCATACAACTAACGATTGACCACGATGCATATCACCACAAGCAAATACTTTTTCAACGCTTGTTTGATAGCTACCTTCACTAGTTTTCACAACATTTCTTGCGGTTGTTTCTACTTTAAATGCATCTTTTACATATGCTTCGCATCCTGTAAATCCTGCCGCAATAATGAGTAAATCACATGGAAGGATTTGTTCTGTACCTTGTACTTCAACTAGTTTTCTATTTTCAAACTTTGTTTGAATAATTTCTATTTCTTTTAATTTTCCATCTTTTGTAATTAGTTTTTTAACTGTTGTTTGAAATATTCTAGGATCTTTTCCAAATACGGCAATCGCTTCTTCTTGACCATAGTCTGTTTTTAAGACTTTAGGCCATTCTGGCCAAGGATTATCATTTGCTCTATTTATTGGAGCAGCAGGCATCATTTCAAGTTGCGTTACAGAATGACACTTATGACGAATACATGTTCCTACGCAATCATTTCCTGTATCTCCACCACCAACAATCACAACATCTTTATCTTTAGCTGAAATATATGTACCTTCTTTTAATTCATGGTCTAATAAGCTTTTTGTTGTAGAAGTCAAGAAATCTACAGCGTAATATACCCCTTCTGTTTGATTAATATTCTCTAAGTTTAGACTTCTAGCTTGTTTTGCACCACACGCAAGAACAATTGCATCAAACTCTTTTAGTAAACTACTAACCTTTTTATTTTTACCTACATCTACACCTGTATGGAAAATCACGCCTTCTTCTTCCATTAATTTTTGTCTACGATTGATCACTGACTTATCTAATTTCATGTTAGGAATACCATACATTAATAAGCCACCAACACGGTCTTCTCTTTCAAATACTTCTACATAATGACCACGCTTATTTAATCTATCTGCTACAGCAAGTCCACTAGGACCTGCACCAATTACTGCTACTTTTTTGTTTGAGCGTACATTAATTGAAGCTGGTTTCATTAAGCCTTGGCTAAACGCATGTTCGATAATGTAATATTCATTATCATGAATTGTTACGGGGTTTCCATTTACACCATTTAAGCAAGCTTTTTCACATAGTGCTGGGCAAACACGAGATGTAAATTCAGGAAAAGAACTCATTTTTAAAAGTCTAGCTAAAGCATGATTTGGATTACCTTTATAAACTTCATCATTCCATTCTGGTATCAAATTATGTAATGGACATCCTGTAACCATTCCTTTTAATTTAAGTGCAGATTGACAATAAGGAACACCACAATCCATACAACGTGCACCTTGCTTTTTTCTTTCCTCTTCTTGAATTGGATAATGAAACTCATTAAAGTTCGTAATACGTTCTAATGGTGAAACTGTCCCATTATCTTTTCTATCATAAAGTAGAAATCCATCTATTTTTCCCATATTACGCTCCCTTCTTCATTAATTGGAATGCTTCAAATTCAGCTTTTTCATGATCTAGTCCTTGTTCCTCAAAGTGAGAAATAAAGCCTAACATTTTCGCATAGTCATTCGGTACAATTTTCTTAAATTCACTTGTTACTTCTTCAAAATGATCTAGTATTTCTTTTGCTTTATTACTATGCGTTTCATCATAATAATCTTGTATCAATTCTTTAAGTTGTTGTTTATCATATTTATCTGTTACTTCTTGTAAAGATACTAATGACTTATTGAGTTTTTTATACAAGTTATGATTTTGATCTAATACATAGGCAATACCACCAGACATACCTGCCGCAAAGTTTTTACCTACATCACCTAAAATAACAACTTTACCACCTGTCATATACTCTAGACCATGGTCACCACATCCTTCAACTACAGCTGTAGCGCCAGAATTACGTACACAGAATCTTTCTCCTGCAATACCCTCAAAATATGCTTTACCACTTGTCGCACCATATAAAGCAACATTACCAACAATGATATTTTCACTTGGATTAAATTTAGCAGATTCACTAGGTGTAACAACTATCTTTCCTCCAGATAATCCTTTACCTACATGGTCATTGGCATCTCCCTTTAGATACAAAGACATTCCTTTTGGAATAAATGCACCAAATGATTGTCCTCCACCACCAGTACAATTAATCACATACGTATCTTCTTTTAATGTATCACCACATTTTTCGGTAATATATGAACCAAGTAATGTACCTGTAGTTCTATTCACACTTGATACTTTAATTGCATATTTAAATGGTTTCTTCTTTTCAATATATGGTTTAAAGTTAGGAATCAATTCTTTTTCATCTATAGTTTGATCTAAATGGAAATCAAATGATTCATTAGCAATATGATGTCTATATTTTGCTTTAGATACATCCGTATGTACTAGTCTAGATAAATGAATATTACTATTATCTTTTACTTTTAGATAATCATTTCTACCAACCATTTCATCTACTGTATGGAAACCAAGTTCTGCCATGATTTCACGTAGTTCTTCTGCCATAAATTTCATAAAATTCATAACATGTTCTGGTTTACCTTTAAATCGTTTACGTAATTCCTCGTTTTGTGTAGCTATACCAAAAGGACATGTATCTTTTGAGCAAACTCGCATCATCATACATCCCATAGAAATTAATGGTCCTGTCGCAAATCCAAATTCTTCTGCACCAAGTAATGCAGCTATCGCTACATCACGTCCACTCATTAATTTACCATCAGTTTCGATGATTACTTTTTCTCTTAAACCATTTTCTACTAGAGCTTGTTGAGCTTCACTAATACCAAGTTCTAATGGAACACCAGCATGATGAATAGATGAACCAGGTGCTGCACCTGTTCCTCCATCAAATCCTGAGATTAGTATTACTTGAGCACCTGCTTTCGCTACACCAGAAGCTACAGTACCAACCCCCGCTTCCGAAACAAGTTTTACTGAAATACGAGCATTATGATTTGCATTTTTTAAGTCATAAATTAATTGTGCTAAGTCTTCTATTGAATAAATATCATGATGTGGTGGTGGAGAAATTAGAGATACACCCGGTGTAGAAAATCTTGTTTTAGCTACCCATGGATATACTTTCACTCCTGGTAAATGTCCACCTTCTCCAGGTTTCGCACCTTGAGCCATCTTAATTTGTATTTCTTTTGCACTATTTAAATAAGCAGAAGTAACACCAAATCTACCTGAAGCAACTTGCTTAATTGCTGAATTCTTAATCGTATTGAATCGTGAAGAATCTTCTCCACCTTCACCTGTATTACTCTTACCACCAAGAGTATTCATCGCAATTGCCATTGTTTCATGAGCTTCCTTAGATATAGAACCATATGACATCGCACCTGTTTTAAATCGTTTAACAATATTTTCTACTGGTTCTACTTCATCAATTGGAATAGGAGAACTTTGTGGATCAAATTCAAGTTCATCACGTAAAAAGTGTGGACGCTTTTGATGTAATAAAGAAGTATATTCTTTAAATTCTTCATAACTTCCATCTCTTACTGCTTTTTGTAGTGCAACAATTACATCAGGTGAATATAAATGTTCGTTAGCTTGATCATTACTTCTTAAAGCATGATATCCAGTTGAATCTAATGTCGTATCTACACCTAGTCCTAATGAATCAAAAGATTTATCATGATTTTTAATTACAAACTCTTCAATTGTATCAATCGTACATCCTCCAACTTTCCATGAAATTCCAGGGAAATAAGTTTGTACAAAATCTTTATCTAAACCAATTGCCTCAAATATCTTTGATGATTGATAAGATTGTAAACAAGATATACCCATTTTAGCAGCTGTTTTTACAATACCTGATAATAACGCTTCATTATAATCATCAATAGCGGAATGATAATCTTTGTTTAACATTCCTTTTTCGATTAATTCCACAACACAATCTTGGGCTAAGTATGGATTGATAGCTCGAGCACCAAATCCTAACAATGTCGCACAACTATGAACATCTTTCGCTTCACCTGTTTCTACAATTAAAGATACTTTTGTTCTTTTTTTCGTATTAACTAAGTGCGTTTCAACGGCACTAACTGCTAGCAAACATGGTATAGCAACATGGTTTTCATCGATTCCTCTATCCGTAAGAATAAGAATATTAGAACCATTATTATATGCTCTATCACAGGCAACACATAATGCATTAATAGCTTTCTTTAGTGATGTATGTTTATAGTAAAGCATAGAAATATCTTCTGTTTTTAATCCATCCTTTTTAAGGGTTCTAATCTTCATTAAATCTAAACTAGTTAGAATAGGATTATTTACTTCTAAAACTTTACAATTTTCTGCAGCGTCTTTTAGTAAGTTGCCATCAGATCCTATATAAACTGTTGTATCTGTTACAACCTTTTCACGAATAGAATCTATAGGAGGATTCGTAACTTGTGCAAATTGTTGATGGAAATAATCAAATAAAGAACTTGGTTTATCATTTAGTACAGCTAAAGGTATATCTCTTCCCATACTGGATGTAGGTTCAATACCATTAGCAGCCATTGGTAATATGCCGTTTTTCACATCCTCATAGGTATAACCAAATACTTTATATAATTTATCTCTTTCAGTTTGAGAATATTCATGTACTTTTTTATTTGGAATCTTAATGTCAGATAAATGAAGTAGATTCATATCTAACCATTCACCATATGGTCTAGCTTCCGTATATTTACTTTTTACTTCTTCATCACTTAAAATACATTTTTTTCTTGTGTCTACTAGTAGCATTTTACCAGGCATCAAACGTGACTTTTTTACAACATGTTCACTATCGATGTCTAGCACGCCAATTTCACTCGATAAAATCAAGCGTCCATCATCAGTTACATAATATCTAGAAGGTCTTAAACCATTACGGTCTAATGTTGCACCAACAATATCTCCATCAGAAAAAATCATTGCGGCAGGTCCATCCCAAGGTTCCATCATTGTTGCATAGTAATGATAAAAATCTTTACGACTTGTTTCCATTGCTTGATTATGTTTAAACGGTTCAGGAATCATTAGCATCATTGCAAGTGGTAAATCCATACCACTGTAATATAAAAATTCTAGTGTATTATCTACCATTGCTGAGTCAGAACCTTTGGTATTTACTACAGGATATACTTTGTCTAAATCTTCTTTAAGTAAATCACTAGACATTGTTTCTTCACGAGCAAACATTCTGTCCACATTACCACGAATTGTATTAATTTCTCCATTGTGAGCAATAAAACGATACGGATGCGCTCTTTGCCAACTAGGAGTAGTGTTAGTAGAAAAACGAGAATGCACTATAGCTATAGCTGTATCATAACTAGGATCTCTTAAATCATCATAAAAAGCTCTTAGTTCATTCACCAAAAACATTCCTTTATAAACAATCGTGCGAGAAGAAAGAGAACAAATGTATGTATCCTCACTACCTTGTTCAAATTCACGACGTGTAATATACAATTTACGATCAAAATCTATACCAATATCACAATCTTTTGGTTTCTTAATAAAAACCTGTTGTATGGAAGGCATGCATTCTTTTGCCTTGTCGCCTAATATTTCAGGATGAACCGGTACATTTCTCCATCCTAATATTTCTAAACCATTCTTTTTAGCAATCACTTCAAACATTCTTTTTGCAAAGGTACAAGCAAGTGTATCTTGTGGCAAAAAGAACATTCCAATTCCATATGTTCTATCCTTATTTAATATAATGCCAATTTTTTTACATTCTTTCGCAAAAAATTGATGTGATATTTGCGTTAAAATACCAACACCATCACCAACTTTTCCACTAGCATCTCGTCCTGCACGATGATCTAAGCGTTCAACAATTTTCAAAGCATCATCTAATACTCTGTAATCTTTATGACCATCAATATTTACAATTGTTCCAATACCACATGCATCTTGTTCAATACTTTCCCAAATTCTCTCCATAGGCACACTCCTAAACTGTACTTAAAATTTACTCTCATTCTTGAATGCTTGCAATATTTTTCATTTATTTATGAAATTATTTTCTTCAACTCGATGTATTTTGCAAGATTAATTTTCACTCAAAACTACATTATCATATTCCTGATTAAATTGAGTATTTGAAAAAAAATCCACTCAAATCGAGTGAATTTCGTTACATTCTAATAGATTATCCATCAATTCCGATATCTTGCACCGTCACCTTATTCCATACATCAGTAGCTTTTAGCATTATCTCAATATTTTTTAGTGCTTCAAGTGCTTCAGTATATGTAATTCTGTCACAATCTCTTAATACATATTGTCTTTGCATTATTTCGTATGCGTTAACGATTAGATTATTATCCCTTATATCATCAAAAAATATAAATTCATTTGGTGAAACTTTCGGAATCCCATCATGCCGATTAATTTCTTCTTTCATTCTGATTATTAATAATTTTTCTAACAAAATTTTATTCTGCAGCAATTCCCTTGTTAAAGGTAATTTTGACATGACAGCTAAATCATAAATATGTTTTGCTGCTTCGAACGCTTTACTTTTAATTTCTCCTTTCCGAACATACGCTTCTGCCGCAAATAGTTTATCTATAAAAATTCTTTCCACCGTTATTGTTTGTACTTGAACAGGTTTCACATCATATTGTTCCCTCAATATTTTCTTTTGATCATCTGTTGCTAACTCATAAATCATTGCAGAAACTTCCATATTCATAACAGGTTCGCTGATAGTGAATGATGTAGCTTCAATTTTTAGTTTTCCAAATCTTTGCAATGCATCTTCTTTATCGTAAGCAGTAATAGGTTCATAGGAATATACAGTCACTACTTCTGAACGATTAGTAAATCCTTGTCCCACTACTCGTTCTAATGAAGTATATTTTTTTGTTGCATTTTCTAGTCTTTTATCGCTTTGTGTTCTACTACATCCTCTAGTATCAACTGATAAATCAATATCTTCAGAAAATCTATTGGTTGTATGTAAAGCTTTATATAATGCTGTTCCACCTTTAAAGTAAGCCTGAAGTCCTTCTTTTTGTTTCTTAGCAAGCTCTTCTAATATCAATACAACATAATAATCTTTTTCAAGCACATCAAGTCGATAACCTGTCTTTTCATGAATGTCATCAAGTAAAACTTTAAAAGCCTTTTTATCTTCATGCAGTTTCATAATCTTACTCCCGCAACATGAGCTAATTGCAAAACAGTATTTTTATTATAGTAGTTGTTTGCCATAGCAAGTAATTTACCATACTCTAGTCCTAACTCATCAATATAATTGCCTATAATTTTATATGGATCATCCACATCTATTGGTGCATCATCAAGAATATCTAATACATCTAACATTTTTAAGTATTGTTTATTTTCTGCATTGACCTTAATTTTTGCAGGTCTAACAACAATCTCAAGCTTTTTATCTAGTCTCGCACAATCACTAGCTTTATTTGTCGCAAGAGTTCTCATATTTGGCATTTGAGAGGTAAGTCCCAACCTATGTAGAATTTGTAATCCCGTTTCATAACCAATATCATTCTTTAAATATTTATCTTCAATAAGTTGTTCTTTATCAATATTTGTTTCACCAAATGGAGTTACTGTAACACGATAATAAATACCTTTTTGATAAAATCTTAAATCAGGAATCATTTCACTATCAATAATACGCTTGCAAGCAACTGAAGTAGCACCTGTAGCTTTTTTTATAGTTATGTTATATTCCTTTGATATACAATCACTAATTTCGTTTGTATAAATAGGTTTTCCAATTTCTTCGTTTTTTATTAGCTCACAAATAAATTCAATATATGTTTGCTTCATCTAGTTACCTCCTTAAATATTATTTACGTATATCTTTATATATTTACGGTAAAATTATATCATTTATTGAAATTATATCAACGTCTTATCGTTTGGATATCCGTTAATTTAATTTCATTTTGTTTATATAAAAACCCCAAAAGCATAGACTCTTGAGGTTTCTAATCATATTTATTTAGCGATTAACG